>CAXAYM010000258.1:0-3892 GCA_963973175.1 uncultured Arenimonas sp. | reverse complement strand
GGCGCGGGCGATCCTCGGCCGCCAGCGGGGCCGCGGGCGTGCTGCTGGCGGTGCTGGCGCTCACCTGGCTGGGCAATGCCCGCATGCTGGTGCACGGAAACGAGCTGGTGCACGCCTATCTGGTCACCAGCTGCGTGGTGATGGCGGCACTGTTCCTTCATGCATCGCGCTTCACCTGGTCGGGACGGGGCATGTTGCTCGCGGGTTTGCTGGCGACCGCCGCCACTTTCAGTTTCGGGCCCGGCATCGCCGGCTTCGTCGTCGTCTTCGTCACGGCGTCGATGCTGCGCCTCCCGCCGAAGACCTACGTCGCCCCGGCGGCCCTGTTCCTGGTGTCGGTGCTCGCCTATCTGATGGGAGGCGGCGTCGGCGACGCGATGGCGCTGCGTCCGCTGGACAACCTGGCGGCGCTGCTGCGCTGGCTGGCGTCGCCCTGGTTCCATGCCTGGTTGGGATTCGCGGAACCGTTGATGCTTTCGTGGACACCCGGCGACGGCGCGATTCCCGCCGCGCTCTCAGCCATGGCACGCGGTCTGGCGAACCTGCTGGGGCCGGACTGGATGCGCCTTGCCGGCATCGGCATCGGCAGCCTCGGCCTGCTGGCCTACGGCGCCCTGATGTGGCGAGGCTGGCGGAGCCGGCTCGAACCCACGCGGCTGGGCATCCTCGCGATGTCGCTGGCCACGTTCGGCCTGGGCACCGGTGCGATCATCTGCCTGGCCCGGCTGGTCTACTTCGACCTGCACCCGATGCAGGTGATGGCCGATCGGTACCTGCCGTGGACCTGTCTGTTCTGGCTGGGCCTGGTGCTGGGCTGGAGCGAACGGCCGGCGACGGCGCGCCGGTGGGCCAGGGACGCAATTCTGCCGGTGCTGGCCCTGGTGACGGCGATCGCGCTACAGCCCAGCCACGTGACGCTCGCCGGCTGGAGCGCCACCGTGCACCGCAACGTGCAGCAGTCTTCCGTCGCGGCCCAGTTGGGAATCTGGGATCCGCAGCGTTTCCCGGACGGGGCGGATGCCTCACGCACCGACGTCGAACGCACGCTGGCCCTGATGCGGCAGCAGCGGCTTTCCATGTTCGCCGAGCCGGCCTTCAACCTGCTGTCGCGGGGCTGGCGCGCACCCACAGGCGAGCACCCCGTGCCCCCCGGCTCTCGCGCTTTCGGCAATCGTGAATTCGTCGACGACCTCAGTGGCGATCCGGTCATGTCGATCGAGGGTTGGGTCACGCGCATCGAGGACCGGCCGCGTGATGCCGCGCTGGTCGTCGTGGATGCGGCCGGCGAGATCCGCGGGCTCGCCCGTTTCAGTTTCATCGGTCCGGGCAAACGCGGTTTCCGGCTGAACGTGCCTGCCAAGCGCGGCTTCGACGGCTATGTGCTGGCGCCCCGCACCGGCGAGGTGCTGCGGGTGCTGGTGCTGGATCCGGGGTCGAACCGGGTCCTGGCCCAGGTGCCGCTGGACCCTTGAGGGCCTGGCTTTCGGGCGGCTGAACCGCTTTGTGCTGCCCTGACCTTCGGCAGGGGGCGCGGGAGCCGGTCCGGCCGCAGGCTCCCGGCTCCTCCCCAGGCAGCGACCCCGATGAAGCTCCCCGTGCTCCTCCCCGCCGCGATCGCGGCCACCCTCCTGGCGGCCTGCGCGCCCGCCCAGGTGAAACTGCCGGCGGATTTCGCCGCCGGCGCCGTCGTCCACGCGGTCGATGGGCATTCGCCGCGGCATTTCGACCAGCCGGTCTTCATCGGTCCGTACAGCGCGCGCCGCCTGCAGGACGGCGACACCTTCCAGTGGGAGGCCGGCGACGGACGCAGCTCGATGCTCGACAGCGAACGGGCTTACGCCTTCACGCTCACCACGGCGGGCCAGCCGCCGGTGCACGTGCAATGCCTTTCGCGCCAGAGCCTGCTGCGCCATGGCGACGAGGACGCGATGCTGGAGATCGACCTCACCGCCCTGGAGGGGCCGCTGCTGTCCTGCGGCCTGCAGTTCGATGGCAGCGATGCCGTCATGCCGCTGGAACTCGCGGCACGCGGCAATCGCCTCGTAGGCAGCCTGGGCTCGCCCTGGGGCAACCTTTCGATGCGCAGCCTGCATGGCTTCGACGGCAGCGCCCTCTCCTCGATGGACGCCAATGGCTTCGAGCTCGCCAGCAAGGGACAGACCTGGACGGTCGTCGAGACCATCAACGCCGGTCGCGTCCTGTTCGCACCTGTAACCGACGGACGCCAGCGGACCTATCTGGCCGCCGCGGCGACAGCGCTGCTGATGCTCGATGCCGACCTGGGCGACTAGCCGCCCGGCCGCACCGCGGTCACCTCGATCTCGACCAGGAAGCCCGGGTTCGCGAGCGCCGCGACCTGCATGGTCGAGCGCGCCGGCAGGTTCGGCTGCTGTTCGGTGCCGAAAAACTGCGAATAGCCCTTCATGAAGCCCGCGAAGTCCATGCGGCCATCATTGTCGGGATCCCCGACAAGGAAAACCTGCATCTTCACGACGTCACCCATCGTCAGGCCCAGGCCTTCGAGCTGGGCCTTGATGCGGCCGAGCACGGCGACGGTCTGCGCTTCGGTATTGCCGTAGGCCGCGATGCTGTCGGCGGACTCGTCGGCGTTCGCGACCGGCGGCACCGCCCCGCTCAGGTAGACCGTCGTGCGGCCGGCCGGCACTTCCACCGCCGCGGCGATCGGGAAGTTGCTGTTGGGAATCTTGTGCCGCACCACCCCGGCGGAAGCGGCAAACGACGGGGCGAGGAAAATCAGGGAGAGCAGCAGCATGCGGTGCTTCATCGGGGTTCTCCGGTCGGTTCGCGCAGGGCCGCGACCTCGGCGGCACTGATCGGTTCGGGATAGCGGTTGCCAAGGTTCGTCCGCAGGTAGTTGACCACCGCCGCGACCTGCTCGTCATCCATCCACGACTGCCCGATGAAGAGCTCCTGGCTGCGGTCGCTGGCGAAGGCCGGCATGTTGCGCCGGCCGCGGAGGATGGTGAGGGCCAGGTAGGGCGCCGATGCGAGGTTGGGGTTGCCGGCCAGCGCGGGATAGCTGCCCGCGCCGGTCGCGCCGCGGCCCTCGGGCATGTGGCAGCCCTGGCAGACCTGCTCGTAGATCGCCTTGCCGTCCCTGGCCTGGATGCGGCCGTCGAGGGAGGCCCGGAGAGACGCAGCGTCCGGCGTGGGGGCGTCCTCTGGCGGGGGTGCGTCCTGTCCGGCGACGGGCAGGGTCACCAGTCCCAGCGCGAGCAGGCTGCTGCGGAGAAAGGTCGGGGCAGGGATCCTCATGAGCTTGCTCCCGATGCCACGGCCCGCTGGTGCAGCCGCGTGATGGCGTCCAGCGCCGAGTTGACCGCGCCTTCCTGCCAGGCTGGCTGGTAGGAGGCGTGCTCACCGGCCAGCACGATGCGGCCGTCGAAGGCGCACAGGTTCGCGTAGTGCTGTTCGCGCAGGGCCTCGGTCCACAGCGCGAAGCAGCCCAGCGTACCGGGCACGCGATGCCAGGAAACCGCGATGCCGTTGTCGAACTCGTCCGGGTACTGCGGGTGCAGGCGGGCGCCTTGCTGCACGGCCTGGGCCACCCGCTCCGCCGGGGACATGGCGTTGAAGCGGTCGGCGTCGTGACCCCACACGTAAGCGCCCAGCAGGACCGCCTTGCCCGGCGACTGGTAGCCGTGGCTGGGGTAGCCGATGGTGCCGATCGGTTGGGTCGTGTAGCTGATGCCGCCGTAGATGTGCTCGTCCTCTTCCCAGAAGCGCCGCTTGAACTGCAGCCCGACCTTGGTCGCGCCCGTGTACGGCACCGCGCCGATCGCATCGGCCATCGCCCGGCCGACGTTCATCGGGATCTGCCCCAGGATCGAAAGCGGAATCGTGCACACGCACCAGTCGGCCCGGGCGGTCT
>CAXAYM010000257.1:0-3908 GCA_963973175.1 uncultured Arenimonas sp. | reverse complement strand
CGGGGGGTATTTGACTCAAGCTACTGAATCCCCCATAATTTCTGGTCTTTCGACCCCCTATTCCCGGCCGGGAACCCAACACCCGGCCATTTTCCAACGTTTCCAGGAGCCCTCCGTGGCCAACATCAAGTCCGCCAAGAAGCGCGCCAAGCAGACCGTCGTCCGCAACGCCCGCAATGCCAGCCAGCGTTCCATGCTGCGCACCGCCGTCAAGAAGGTCCTCAAGGCGCTCGAAGCCAAGGACGCCCCGGCCGCCGAAGCCGCGTTCGCGACCGCCCAGCCGATCCTTGACCGCTACTCGGCCCGTGGCCTGATCCACAAGAACAAGGCCGCCCGCCACAAGAGCCGCATCTCCGCCCACATCAAGGCGCTGAAGCAGGCCTGAGCCCGCGGCGCGGCCTGCCCCGCAGGCAGGCGCCCTGGCCAGCGCACGAAGGCCGGCGAAAGCCGGCCTTTTTGCTGCCTGCGATTTGCCGGCGCCCGCGCTGCCGCGGCCTGCCGCCGCCGGCTCAGCCATTGCGCGCCATCTCCGCCCGGGCGGCCACGTCTTCGGCGGCTTCCAGCGCAGCGGCCTTCTGGTCGTCGAAGAACTGCTGCACCTTCAGCACGATCGGCCAGGTGCCCTCACGGCCGATGGCCGAGGAAATGAACCAGGGCTCCTTCCAGTCCAGCGCCTTCACCAGCGCCTCGCCACGGGCCTGGCGTTCGTCCTCGGGCAACAGGTCGGCCTTGTTCAGCACCAGCCAGCGGGGTTTTTCCAGCATCGCCGGGTCGTGCTTGCGCAGCTCGTCCTCGATCGCGCGCACCTGGTAGACCGGGTCGGTGCCCTCGTCGAAGGGCGCCATGTCCACCAGGTGCAGCAGCAGGCGGGTGCGCTGCACGTGGCGCAGGAACTGCGCGCCCAGGCCCGCGCCATCGGCCGCGCCCTCGATCAGGCCGGGGATGTCGGCGATGACGAAGCTGCGGTCCACCTCGACGCTGACCACGCCCAGGTTCGGGTAGAGCGTGGTGAACGGGTAGTCGGCCACCTTCGGCGTGGCCGAGGACACGGCGCGGATGAAGGTGGACTTGCCGGCGTTCGGGAAGCCCAGCAGGCCGACGTCGGCCAGCAGCTTGAGCTCCAGCCGGATCTCGCGCTCCTCGCCCGGGGTGCCGGTGCCGGCCTTGCGCGGCGCCCGGTTCACCGAACTCTTGAAGTGCACGTTGCCCTTGCCGCCGAAACCGCCCTGGGCGACCAGCAGGCGATCACCGTGGTCGGTGAGGTCGCCGATGATCTCGTCGGTGCCAACGTTGATGACCTCGGTGCCGACCGGTACGCGGATGACCACGTCGTCGCCGGCCTTGCCGAACATCTGCCGGCCCATGCCGTTCTGGCCGCGCTGGGCCCGGTACTGGCGCTGGTGGCGGAAGTCGATGAGGGTATTGAGGTTTTCGTCGGCCTGCAGCCAGACGCTGCCGCCGTTGCCGCCGTCGCCACCGTCGGGGCCGCCGAGCGGGATGAACTTCTCCCGCCGGAAACTGATGCAGCCGTTGCCGCCGTTGCCGGCGGTGACGGTGATGGTGGCTTCGTCAACGAATTTCACGAGGTGTTTCCCTGGCGGGGCCCGGGGCCGTCCGCACTGATTGTGGGCCGTCCGCGCCGCGCCGTGAAGGGCGCAGGCCGGACCGGCCGGGGTATTGCCCGAAATTGGCCATCATGCGGAAACGAAAAGCCCCGCCGAAGCGGGGCCCTTCAGGCGGAACCGGGCGGGCTTCAGGCCGCCGGGACCACGCTCACGGTGCGGCGCTTCTTGGGGCCCTTGACCGAGAAATCCACCACGCCGTCCACCAGGGCGAACAGGGTGTGGTCACGACCGAGGCCGACGCCGGGGCCCGGATGGAACTCGGTGCCGCGCTGGCGCACGATGATGTTGCCGGCTTCGATGGCCTGGCCGCCGTACATCTTGACGCCCAGGTACTTCGGGTTGGAATCGCGGCCGTTGCGGGACGAGCCTACGCCTTTTTTCTGTGCCATGACGCTGTCTCCTCTGGCTTAGCCGGCGATGCCGGTGATTTCGATTTCGGTGTAGTACTGCCGGTGGCCCATCTGCTTGCGATGGTGCTTGCGGCGACGGAACTTGACGATGCGGACCTTGTCCAGGCGGCCGTGCGACTTGATGGTCGCGGTGACCTTGGCACCATCAACGAGGGGCGCGCCAACGGTGACCTTGTCGCCGTCGCCGAGCATCAGCACCTTTTCGATGTCGAAGCTCTTGCCTTCCTCGAGGTCGATCTTCTCGACCTTCAGGGTCTCGCCCTGCATAACGCGGTACTGCTTACCGCCGGTAACGATGACTGCGTACATGACCGGAATTCCTCTGTAGTTATTTTGGACACACCTGCCCGCGGTCAGACGGGACAGAAGCGGAATTATAGGCGACTTGGCCAGGCAGCCGCAAGTCCATGTCCTGCAAGCTTATTCACCCCCCGTAGGCGGTCGGGCCGGGCCGGACTGCTAGACTGCCGGGTTCCCGTTCCCCCGGCCGTCAAGGAGCCCCCTCCGGAGCATGGATACGATCCGCATCCGCGGTGCCCGCACCCACAATCTGAAGAACATCGACCTGGACCTGCCCCGGAACCGGCTGATCGTCATCACCGGCCTGTCCGGCTCGGGCAAGTCGTCCCTGGCCTTCGACACCATCTATGCCGAGGGCCAGCGCCGCTACGTCGAGTCGCTGTCGGCCTATGCCCGGCAGTTCCTGAGCGTGATGGAAAAGCCGGACGTGGACCACATCGAAGGCCTGTCCCCGGCGATTTCGATCGAGCAGAAGTCCACCTCGCACAACCCGCGCTCCACGGTCGGCACGATCACCGAGATCTACGACTACCTGCGCCTGCTGTTCGCCCGGGTCGGCACCCCCCGCTGCCCGGACCACCAGTACCCGCTGGAGGCCCAGACCGTCGGCCAGATGGTCGACCAGGTCCTGGCCCTGCCCGCCGATCGCCGCTACATGCTGCTGGCCCCGGTGGTGCGCGAGCGCAAGGGCGAGCACGCCCAGGTCTTCGACCAGCTGCGGGCCCAGGGTTTCGTCCGGGTGCGGGTGAACGGCGAACTCTACGAGCTCGACGCCGTGCCCACCCTCGCCCTGCGCCAGAAACACACCATCGAAGTGGTCGTGGACCGGTTCAAGCCGCGCGAGGACCTCAAGCAGCGCCTGGCCGAGAGCTTCGAGACCGCCCTGAAGCTGGGCGACGGCCTGGCCCAGGTGCAGGACCTCGATGACGGGACCGTGGCGCCCCTGCTGTTCTCCTCGAAGTTCAGCTGCCCGGTCTGCGACTACGCCCTGCCCGAGCTCGAGCCGCGGCTGTTCTCCTTCAACTCGCCGGTGGGCGCCTGCCCGTCCTGCGATGGCCTGGGCATCAGCCAGTTCTTCGACCCCTCGCGCGTGGTGGTGCACCCGGAGCTGAGCCTGGCCGCCGGCGCCGTGCGCGGCTGGGACCGTCGCAACGCCTATTATTTCCAGCTGATCGCCTCGCTGGCCAAACACTACGGCTTCGACCCGGACGCGGCCTGGCAGGAGCTGTCCGAGCCCGTGCGCCAGGCGGTGCTGTACGGCAGTGGCGACGAGGTGATCACCTTCACCTACCTCACCGAGTCCGGCGGCCGCACCCAGCGCAAGCACAAGTTCGAGGGCATCGTGCCCAACCTCGAGCGCCGCTACCGCGAGACCGAGTCGCAGGTGGTCAAGGAGGAGCTGGCCAAGTTCATCTCCGACCGCCCCTGCCCCGACTGCGGCGGCGCCCGCCTCAACCGCGCCTCCCGGAACGTTTTCGTCGCCGAGCGCAACCTGCCGGACATCACCAAGCTGCCGGTGGACGAATCGCTGGAGTTCTTCTCGCACCTGTCGCTGTCGGGCTGGCGCGGCGAG
>CAXAYM010000256.1:0-3940 GCA_963973175.1 uncultured Arenimonas sp. | reverse complement strand
CCAGCTCCGCCGCCTGCAGGGCGGGGGCGGCCAGGCTGGCCAGCAGCAAGGCGATCAGCGCATTTCTGGGGGTGCGGGACATGGACGGCTCCTCGTGGGGACCATCAGATGATAATGGTTCTCACTTCCAGCCGGAAGCCTCCCGCGCCGCGACCCGCCCTCGCATTCAGCCGGCGTCCTGCACCTGCAGGGCCATGTTCCGGGCCGACACCACCCGCACCCGCGCGCCGACCGGCAGCTCAGGGCCTTCAACCGGCCAGAAGGCATCGCCCACCTTCACGCATCCGCGCCCATCAACGATGGCCTGGTCCAGGTGGAAGACCTGGCCCACCAGCTGTTCGCCGCGCCGGTTGAGCGTGGGATGGTCGCTGGGCTTCTCGCGTCCGCGGAAGTACTGGATGTAGACGCCGATCGACACGAAGCCCAGCACCACGAAAGCCAGTGCCTGCCAGACCAGCGGCAGGTCCACCACCAGCAGCAGCAGGAACATCGCCGCCGCCGCGAAACCCAGCCAGAGAAGGAAGACGCCGGGCAGCAGCGCCTCGGCCGCGATCAGCAGCAACGCCAGGCCGGCCCAGACCACCAGTTCAAGTCGCATGGTTCAGCCCCCGGGGAACTGGGCGCGGTTGGCCGGTTTCACCGGCGGCGGTTCCGGCGCCTTGTTGCCCAGCGTCTGTCGCGCCAGCTCGGCGATGCCGCCGAGCGAACCGATCACGCCGCTGGCCTCCATCGGCATCAGCACGAACTTCTGGTTCGGCGCCTCGGCCAGGGCCTTGAAGGCCTCGATGTACTTCTGCGCGACGAAGTAGTTGATCGCCTGCAGGTTGCCGCTGGCGATGGCGTCCGAGACCATGCGCGTCGCGTTGGCCTCGGCCTCGGCCAGGCGCTCGCGGGCTTCGGCCTCGCGGAATGCGGCTTCGCGTTCGCCCTCGGCTTCCAGGATCGCCGCCTGCTTCTCGCCTTCGGCGCGCAGGATTTCCGATTGGCGGTGGCCCTCGGCCTCGAGGATGTTCGCGCGCTTTTCGCGTTCGGCCTTCATCTGCCGCGCCATCGCGTCCACGAGGTCGCGCGGCGGCTGGATGTCGCGGATCTCGATGCGGGTGACCTTGATGCCCCAGGGATTGGTGGCCTGGTCGACGACGTTGAGCAGCTGCGCGTTGATGGTTTCGCGCTGGCTCAGCGATTCGTCCAGGTCCATCGAGCCGATGACGGTGCGGATGTTGGTCTGGACCAGCGCGATCGTGGCGATCTCGAGGTTGGAAACCTCGTAGGCGGCCTTGGCGGCGTCGAGCACCTGGAAGAAGACCACGCCGTCCACTTTCACCACCGCGTTGTCCTTGGTGATGACGTCCTGGCTGGGCACGTCGAGCACCTGTTCCATCATGTTGATCTTGCGACCGACGTTCTGGATGACCGGCACCAGCAGGTGCAGGCCCGGGGTCATCGAATGCGTGTACTTGCCGAACCGCTCGACGGTCCATTCATAGCCCTGCGGGACCATGCGCACCGCCTTGAACAGCAGCACGACACCGGCGAGCAGGATGATGACGCCCAGAATCTCCAACATGACCACGTCCCCTGGATGGCAGGGCCGCAGTCTAAGGCCAAGCCGGCTCCTTCGGTGGCAAACGGTATTGCGAATCATTCTCGCCCGCAGTACCATTTGCGCCGCCGGCCCCGCCGGCATTACCCCCGCCTAATAAGAACCAAATCCATGTCCTCCCTGCTCCGCACCGCCATCGCGCTGGCCCTGCTGCCGTCCGCGCCCGTCCTGGCCGCCACCGCCGCCGAAACGCCCGTCGAGGCCAACGAGTCCCTGGTCCGCCTGGACCGCGTCAATGTCTTTGGCAGCCGCGCCGAGGTCGAAAAGACCGCCGGCTCCGGCCACTACATCGACCAGGCCACCCTGGAGCGCTTCAACTTCCGCGACGTCAACCGCGTCCTGCGCCAGGCCCCTGGCGTCTACGTCGTCGAGGAAGAAGGCTTCGGCCTGCGCCCGAACATTGGCATCCGCGGCTCCGGCACCGACCGCAACAACCGCATCACCGTGATGGAAGACGGCGTGCTGATCGCGCCGGCGCCTTACGCCGCGCCCTCGGCCTACTACTTCCCGACGATGGCCCGCATGCACGCGGTGGAGATCAAGAAGGGCGCGGCTTCGGTGCAGGCCGGCCCGCGCACCACCGGCGGCGCGCTGAACCTGCTGTCCACGCCGATCCCGTCGGAAACCGCCGGCGAACTCGACCTGGCCATGGGCAGCAACGGCAGCTTCCTCGGCCACGGCTGGGTGGGAACCTCGGGCGAGAACTTCAGCGGCATGATCGAAGCCACCCGCCAGCAGACCGATGGCTTCAAGCAGCTCGACGGCGGCGGCGACACCGGCTACGAACTCAACGACTTCGTGGCCAAGCTGCGCTGGACCAGTTCGCCCAGCGCCGCGCGCTACCAGCAGGTGGACCTGAAGCTGGGCCGCAATACCCAGGACAGCGACGAAACCTACCTCGGCCTGACCGAGGACGACTTCGCGGCCACGCCCTTCCGGCGCTACGCCGGGTCGGCGCTGGACAACATCCAGACCCGTCACAAGCTCTACGAGCTTCGCCACCTGATCGAACTCAGCGACAGCGTCGACCTGACCACCGTCGCCTACCGCACCGAGTTCCAGCGCAACTGGTTCAAGCTCAACGACGTGCAGGGCGTTTCGATCTCCTCGATCCTGGCCGACCCGGCCACCTACGCCAGCCAGTACGCCTGGATCAGCGGACAGGACAGCCCGGCCAATGCGCTGCGCCTGCGCAACAACAACCGCAGCTACTACGCCCAGGGTATCCAGAGCGTGCTGGGCCTGGGCTTCGCCACGGGCGAGGCCAGCCACGACCTGGAATTCGGCCTGCGCGTGCACCGCGACCAGGAAGACCGCTACCAGAACGACGACCGCTTCCGGATGCTGGACGGCGAACTGGTGCTGACCACCGACGGCGCCCCCGGCACCCAGGACAACCGCGTCGGCGACGCCGAAGCCCTGGCGCTGTACGTGCAGGACACCATCGAATGGGGCAACTGGATCCTGACCCCGGGCGTGCGCTACGAACAGATCGACCTCACCCGCACCAACTACTCCACCACCACCGGCCAGCGCGACGTCGTGCTCTCGCGCGTCGAGACCGACGTGGATGCGGTGATCCCCGGCATCGGCGCCACCTATCTGGTCGGTGACAACCTGGCCGTGTTCGCCAGCGTGCACAGGGGCTTCAATCCGCCGGGCCCGGGCTCGGACGCCGAGCCCGAGGAAAGCGTGAACACCGAGTTCGGCCTGCGCTACGGCCGCGATTCGCTCTCGGCCGAACTGGTTGGTTTCATCAACGACTACTCCAACCTGGTGGGCACCTGCACCGCCTCGACCGGCGGCAACTGCAGCATCGGCGACCAGTTCGACGGCGGCGAAGCCCGCATCCAGGGCATCGAAGCCAGCCTGGCCTACGACTTCGGCGCCAACGGCCCGGTTGGCATCCCGGTGGCGCTGGCCTACACCTGGACCGACGCCGAGTTCCGCAACAGCTTCAGCTCCAGCTTCGAGGAGTGGGAGGACGTGCAGTCCGGCGACAGCCTGCCCTATCTGCCCGAGCAGCTGCTGCATGCCAGCGCCGGCCTGCGCGGCGAACGCTGGCGCCTGGACCTGGCCGGCAACTACGTCGGCGAGATGCGCACCCTCGCGGGCCAGGGCGACATTCCCGCCGGCCAGCGCATCGACTCGGTGCTGCTGTGGGACCTGGCCGTGGGCTTCCAGGTGACCGAAGGCCTGGAGCTGTATGGCCGCGTCGAGAACCTGTCCGACGAAACCTACGTCACCGCCCGCCGGCCGGCCGGCCTGCGCCCGGGCCTGCCCCGGACCACCGTGCTGGGCCTGCGCTACAAGTTCTGATCCAACGTCCAGGGAAGG
>CAXAYM010000255.1:0-3943 GCA_963973175.1 uncultured Arenimonas sp. | reverse complement strand
ATGTTCTTCCGCAATCTCACGTTTTTCCGCTTCCCGACCACCCTCGCCAAGACCCTCGACGACCTCGACGCCCGCCTGGAGGAGTGCAAGCTCAAGCCGGTGGGCCCGTCCGAGCTGATGTCGCGCGGCTTCATCTCACCCTTCGGGCGCGACGGCGCGAACATGAGCCACCGGGTCGGCGACGCCCTCTGGATCACGCTCGGCGGTGAAGACCGCCTGCTGCCTTCGGCCGTCATCAATGACCAGCTTGGCCGCAAGCTCGCCGAGATCGAGGAGAAGGAAGGCCGGCGCCTCGGCGGCCGCGCCCGCAAGCGCCTGAAGGAAGACATCGTGATGGAGCTGCTGCCGCGCGCCTTCGTGCGCCCGGTGCGCTGCTCGGCCACGCTCGACCTCGAGCACGGCTTCATCGCCGTGGACACCAGCTCGCGCAAGACCGCCGAAAACCTGGTGTCGGAGCTGCGCCACGCCCTCGGCAGCTTCCCGGCCCTGCCGCTGAACGCCGAAGCCTCGGTGCGCGCCATCCTCACCGGCTGGCTGGCCGGCGAGCCGCTGCCCCCGGGCCTGTCGCTGGGCGACGAGTGCGAGCTCAAGGATCCGGTGGACGGCGGCGCCGTGGTGCGCTGCAGCCGCCACGAACTGCAAGTCGACGAGATCCGCCAGCACCTCGAGGCCGGCAAGCAGGTGACGCGCCTGGCCCTGGTGCTCGACGACCACGTCGGCTTCGTGCTCGGCGAGGACCTGGTGCTGCGCAAGCTCAAGTTCCTCGACGGCGCCGTCGACCAGCTCGAAGGCACCGAAGCCGATGGCGTGGCGGCCGAGCTCGACGCCCGCTTCGCGCTGATGGCCGGCGAGCTCAAGCGCCTGTTCGCAGTCCTCGAACCGGCCCTGAAGTTCAGCCGCGCCGAAAGCTGAGACTCCTGTAGGAGCGCCTTCAGGCGCGAATCTTTTGGCTTTGCCTTTGGCAAAGAAGAACTTCGCGCCTGAAGGCGCTCCTACAAGGGCCCCCGGCGCGGTAGATTGACGCCATGTTCCTGCGAACCAAGCGCCCCGCCCCGCCCGCGGCCGAGATCCGGCCGCTGGCGCTGGCCGATGGCCGCGAGGTGCCGGTGCGCTGGGTGCGCGACCGGCGCGCGCGCCGCCTGCGCCTGATCGTCTCGGACAAGGGCGCGCGCCTGACCCTGCCCCTTGCGGCGTCGGTGCGCCTGGCCGAAGCCTTCCTGCACGAACACCGCGACTGGCTGGTCGATCAGCTTGATCGCCAGCACCCCGACGATGCCCCGCTGTTCGGACGCGACTGGGCCGGGCCCCTGCCCCTGCGTGGCATGCAGGCACCGCTGGCCTGGCGCGAGGGCCGCTTCGCCCGCGCATTGCTCACCGACCACGGCATCGAACTGCAGCTGCCAGGACGCGCCGACGACCGCCGCGCGCGCGCGGCGCTGCGCGACTTCTACCTGCAGCAGGCCCGCGCCGACCTCGGCGCCTGGCTGCCGAAATACCTGTCGTCGCTGCCGCGTCCGCCGACGGCCTTGCGCCTGCGGGCGCTGTCCTCGCTCTGGGGATCGCTCAGTCCCGGCGACGCCGTGTCGCTGGACCTGGCCCTGGTGCTGGGCCGCCCTTCGGCCTTCGAGTACGTGCTGGTGCACGAGCTCTGCCATCTGCTGCACGCCGACCATTCCCCGCGCTTCTGGCGCGAGGTGGAGACGCACTGGCCCCGTTGGCGCGACGAGCGCGATTACCTGCGCGGCGAAGGTTTGGCCTTGAAGACCACACTGGCGCGTTTGACCCGGTAAGCCACCGTCGGGGAGCCCCGTGGTTCCGTCCTTACGCCCCTTGCTGCTTGCCTGCGCCGCCATGCTGCTCGCCGGTGCATGCAGCCCCCGGAACGAAGGCGCCCCGGAGGCGCTGGTCGACGAAGCCCTGCAGGCCAATGCGCGACAGCAGGCCGCCGCCGACCAGGCACCGCGCGCCGAGAGCACGCTCACCCTGGAAACCGAAGCCGGCCTCTACAGCGCCACCACCGGCGAGAACCTGCCCTTGCCCGGGGATTTCCCCGGCGACGTCCTGCTCCCGGAAGACGTCCGCATCACCTCGTCCACCCGGCTGGGGCCCACGATGTCGCTCGGCGCCCACAGCCCGCGCAGCCTGGCGCTGGTGTTCGACGAGTTCCGGCAGGCCCAGCGCGCGGCCGGCTGGACCGAAGCCGCCGTGCAGGACGATGCCACGGTGCGCGTGGCCAGCTTCGACAAGGCGGACCGGCACCTGGAAGCGAACTTCGTCGAAGAGGCCGGCGGTGGCACCACGCTGGCGGTCACCGTCGGACCGGCGCCCGACTAGCCGCGCAGGAAATCCAGCAAGACCTGGGCAACGACCGCGGGCTGCTCCATGTGCAGGTGGTGGCTGCCCGGCAGGACGACGACACTGGCCTCGCGCAGGCAGCCCAGCCGTGCTTCGCGGACCCCGGGCGTGAAATAGGGCGGCGCCGGGTCGGCCGCGACCACCCGCACCGGCGCTTCGATGCTGCGCAGCATCGCCTGGATGCTGGCCTCGTCCATGCGCACGTGGCCGGGCCAGGTCAGGCGCGGGTCGCTGCGCCAGGCGTAGCCGCCCTCGACCTCGCGCAGGTTGCGTTCGACGATCAGCCGCGCCGCCTCGGGCGACATCCGGCTGGCGACCAGGCGCGCCGCCACGGCGGTATCGATGTCGGGCAGGGTGCGCGGGCCGCGGGCCGGTTTGTCCCGGCGCGCCGCGACGGCGTCGCGGATGCGCTCGCCGGCTTTCGCCGGGTCGCCGGCCACCGGTCCCAGGGCTTCGACCAGGGCCAGCCGGCGCACCCGCGCGGGCACGGCGGCGGCCAGCACGCAGGCGATGGCGCCGCCCATGGAATGGCCCAGCAGGTCGGCCCGGTCCCAGCCGAGCGCATCCATGGCGTCGAGCACGTCGTGCAGCCAGTCGGCGAAGGCATAGTCGTAGCCCGGCGCGCGATGGGACGACGCTCCGTGCCCGGGCAGGTCGAGCGCCACCCAGTCGAACCCGGCGAGGTGCGGCGCCAGCGGCAGGAAGCTGGCGGCATTGTCGAGCCAGCCGTGCAGGCAGAGCAGCTTCGGCCCCGACGGATCGCCGCCGCGCAGCGCGGCCAGCGGGCCGCGCGCGGTTTCCAGCCCGATTTCCGCCACCGCCGCCGCCTGCATCAGTGCGGCCAGCCCTGCAGGTGCCGGCGCGCCAGCGCCGACAGCGCCGCCACGTGGCCGGGCTCATCGTTGAGTGCGCTGATGTAGCGCAGGCCCTCGCCGCCAGCGGCGCGGAAGACGGCGTCGTTTTCGACGGCGATTTCCTCCAGGGTCTCCAGGCAGTCGCTGGCAAAACCCGGACAGATCACGTCCAAGGTTTTCACGCCTTCGCCGCCCAGTCTTTCGAGGGTCTTGTCGGTGTAGGGCTGCAACCATTCCTCGCGGCCGAAACGCGACTGGTAGGTCAGCAGCCATTCCTCGTCGGCCAGCTCCAGCCGCGCCGCCAGGGCACGGGCCCCGGCCTCGCACTGGCGCGGGTAGGGATCGCCGGCGGTTTCAAAGCGTTTGGGCAGGCCGTGGAAGGACATCACCAGGCGGTCGGCGCGGCCGTGCAGGTCCCAGTGCGCCCGCACCCGGGCTTCCAGGGCGTCGAGCCAGCCGGCGTCGAGGTGGTAATCGGCGATGAAACGCAGCTCGGGCGTGCGCCGCCAGGTGGCCAGTTCGGCATTCACGGCGTCCATCACCGCCGCCGTGGTCGAGGCCGAGTACTGCGGGTAAAGCGGCAGCACCAGCAGCCGCTGCATGCCCTGCTCCTGGAGCTGGCGCAGCACCGCGGGGATCGACGGGTTGCCGTAGCGCATGGCCAGGCGGACCTGGACGTCGGGCAGCGCGTGCTGCATCTGCCGGGCCAGGCGCTGGCCGTAGACCAGCAGCGG
>CAXAYM010000254.1:0-3981 GCA_963973175.1 uncultured Arenimonas sp. | reverse complement strand
AGGAGATCTGGCTGCTGCAGGCGCGCTTCAGCCAGCGCGTGCGCAAGCGGGTGTTCCGCCTGCTGGCGCACCCGCGTTTCCGCGCCGCCTTCGATTTCCTGGAACTGCGCGCCAGCGCGGCGCCCGACGTCGCCGAGGACCTCGCCTTCTGGCGTGAAGCCCAGGCCCAGGCGCCGGAACAGCTGGCCAGCCGGCTGTCGCCCAAGACCCTGCCGCGCGGCGCCCACGACGAGGCCGGCGAAGCGGGCGAGGGCGAGGACCGCGGCCCACGCCGAAGGCCGCGCCGGCGCCGGCGCAAACCCTCCGGCGGCGGCTCCGAGTGAGCCGGGGCGGCCTGGTGCCGGCCTGGGTCGCGATCGGCGGCAACCAGGGCGAGGTCCGGGCAACGCTGGAAGCGGCAACCCGGGCCGTGCACGCCCTCGATGGCGTCTGCGTGCTGCGGGCTTCGTCGATTTATCGCACCCCTGCCTGGGGACGCACCGACCAGCCCGATTTCCTCAACGGCGTCCTCGCTATCGAAACCTCGCTGCCGCCGCCGGCGCTGCTGGACCGGCTGCTCGGCATCGAGCGCACCTTCGGTCGCCGGCGCGACGAGGAGGCAGGGCGCTGGGGTCCGCGCACGCTCGACCTCGACCTGCTTGCCTATGGCGACCTGGTGCTGGAACAGCCGGGCCTGAGCCTGCCGCATCCGCGCCTGCACGAACGCGCCTTCGTGCTGGTGCCGCTGGCTGAAATCGCCGCGGATCTGGTGATCCCGGGCCGGGGCCGGGTCGACGCGCTGCTCGCGACGCTGGATGCCTCGGGCATTGAGGCGATACCTTAGGCCTTTCCCACCCTGGACGCCGTCATGTACGCCAACGAGCAAAAGGCCGCGCCGCGACCGCGTCTCACCGTCCCCGGCCTTCGCCGCATGAAGGCCGAAGGCCGGCGCATCGTTTCGGTCACGGCCTATGACGCCGGATTCGCACGCTGCGTGGATGCCGCCGGCCTCGACTTCGTGCTGGTCGGTGATTCGCTGGGCATGGTCTGCCAGGGCCACGACAGCACCCTGCCGGTCACCGTGGACGACATCGCCTACCACGTCGCCTGCGTCGCGCGCGGCCTGGCCTCGGCGCTGCTGGTGGCCGACCTGCCGTTCCAGGCCGACGCGACGCCGGAACGTGCGCTGGATGCCTCGACGCGCTTCCTGCAGGCCGGCGCGGCGATGGTGAAACTCGAGGGCGCGGGGCCGAAGCTCGAAGTCATCCGCTTCCTGTCCGAACGGGAGATCCCGGTTTGCGCGCACCTTGGCCTGACGCCGCAGTCGGTGCTGCGGCTCGGCGGCTACAAGGTGCAGGGACGCGAAGAGGCGGCGGCCGAGCGGCTGGTCGCCGACGCGCGCGCGGTGGCGGAGGCCGGGGCCGACCTGCTGGTGCTTGAATGCGTGCCTTCGCCGCTGGCCGATCGCATCACCAGGGAGGTTCCCATCCCCACGATCGGCATCGGCACGGGACCCGGCTGCGACGGCCAGATCCTGGTGCTGCACGACCTGCTCGGCATGAACAGCGGCCACCGCCGCCCGCGTTTCGTCAAGGATTTCCTGGCCAATGGCGGTTCGATCGAAGGCGCCCTGCGTGCCTATGCCGACGCGGTGCGCGACGGCAGTTTCCCCGGCCCCGAACACGGATACGCCTGATGCAGACCCATGAAACCCTGGCCTCCCTGCGCGCGCAGCTTCGCCAGTGGCGCCGCGACGGCGCCAGCATCGGTTTCGTGCCGACGATGGGCAATCTCCACGCCGGGCATTTCGCCCTGGTGGAGCTGGCCCGCCGGCACGCCGACAAGGTGGTGGCCAGCATCTTCGTGAACCCGACCCAGTTCGGGCCCAACGAGGACTATGCGCTGTACCCGCGCACCCCGCGCCGCGACATCGACGCCCTGGCCGAGCACAAGTGCGATGCGCTGTTCCTGCCGGAAGTGGAACAGATGTATCCCTTCGGGACGATGGGCTGCGTGCAGATGCACGTGCCCGGCATCACGGACATCCTCTGCGGTGCGCACCGGCCCGGCCATTTCAACGGCGTCGCGCAGGTCGTGGCGCGGCTGTTCAACATGGTGCAGCCGGACCTGGCGGTCTTCGGCCGCAAGGACTACCAGCAGCTGCAGGTGATCCGCTACATGGCGCGTGAGATGAGTTTCCCGGTGGAGATCATCCCGGCGCCGACTCTGCGCGAAGCCGACGGCCTGGCGATGAGTTCGCGCAACCAGTACCTGCAGGGCGACCAGCGCCAGACGGCCACGCACATCCATCGCACGCTGCTGTTCATGCGCGATGCCGCCCGGCAGGGCCTGCCGGTGCGCGGCATCGAGGATGAAGCCCTGTCCCGGCTCGAGGCCGCCGGCTTCGACGTCGACTACGCCGAAGTCCGCCGCGCCGACCTTTCGCGCCCGCGCTCGCCGGACGAACCGGGCCTGCTGGCCCTGATCGCCGCGCGGCTGGGTCGCACCCGACTGATCGACAACCTGGCCTTCGACGGCGAATGAGCCGGCACGGGAACGTCCTGGAGCACGCATGCTGAACGCCGGACACTGGCAAGCCCTGGAACGACACGGCAAGCGCCTTGCCGCGACGCCGCTGGCCGAACTGATGGCCAGCGAACCCGCGAGGGCCGGCACCTGGGCGCTTCGGGTGGGCCCGATCCACGCGAGCTTCGCGCGCCAGCGCATCGATGACGCCGCTTGGGCCGAGCTGCAATCGCTGGCCCAGGACGCCCGGCTTTCGGACGCGCTGGTGGCCTTGTTCGACGGTGACGTGGTCAACCCCACCGAAGGCCGCCCGGCCCTGCACAGCGCACTGCGCGGCGACGTGGGGCAGGGCGCCGCCGCCCGCGCCGCCGCGGCACAGGCGCGCGAAGCCCGCGAGCGGGTCGACCAGCTGCATGCGCGCCTGGCACAGGGTCCGGTGACCGACATCGTGAGCGTGGGCATCGGCGGCAGCGACCTGGGGCCGCGCCTGGCGGTGGACGCGCTGCGTGATTTCCACGATGGCCGCTTCCGGGTCCACTTCCTCACCAACGTCGATGGCAGCGCAGCCCGCCACCTGCTGGCCGACCTCGACCCGGCGCGCACGGCCGGCATCCTGGTGTCCAAGAGTTTCGGCACGCAGGAAACCCTGCTCAACGGCGGCATCCTGCGTGACTGGCTGGGCGGCTCCGAGCGCCTGTACGCGGTCAGCGCGAACATCGAACGCACCCAGGCCTTCGGCATCGCGCCCGATCGCGTGCTGCCGATGTGGGACTGGGTGGGCGGGCGTTATTCGCTGTGGTCGGCCGTGGGGTTCGCGCTCCAGCTGGCGATCGGCCACGATGGCTTCGCCCGCCTTCTCGAAGGCGCCGCGATGATGGACCAGCATGTGCGCGAGGCGCCGGCGGCACGCAACCTGGCGGCCTGGCACGGCCTGTTCGCGGTCTGGAACCGCAATGCCCTGGGGGCCGCCAGCCACGCGGTGATGCCCTACGACCAGCGGCTGGCGCTGCTGCCCGGTTTCCTGCAGCAGCTGGTGATGGAAAGCCTGGGCAAGTCGGTGCGGCTCGACGGCAGCCCGGTGCCGGTTCACACGGTGCCGGTGCTCTGGGGTGGCGCGGGCACCAATGCCCAGCACAGCTTCTTCCAGGCCCTGCACCAGGGCACCGACATCCTGCCCGCCGACTTCATCGGCGTCGTTCGCCCGGCACATGGCTTCGACCAGAACCACCACGCGCTGCTGGCCAACCTGCTGGCGCAGTCCGAGGCCCTGGCCAACGGCTCGCCGTCGGACGACCCGCACAAGCGGTATCCGGGTGGCCGCCCGAACACCCTGTTCCTGCTCGACGAGTTGACCCCTTATTCGCTCGGCGCACTGCTTGCGATGTACGAGCACAGCGTCTACGTGCAGTCGGTGCTCTGGGGCATCAACGCCTTCGACCAGTGGGGCGTCGAGCTGGGGAAGAAGATCGCCGGCGA
>CAXAYM010000253.1:0-3987 GCA_963973175.1 uncultured Arenimonas sp. | reverse complement strand
GTTCCTTGCCTGGACCCTGCTGGCCGTGATCCTGGCCGCCACCGCCCTGGGCCTGCACACCGCCTACGGCAAGCCGCTGAAGATCGGCTGGTTCTACGAACGCGTCTTCATCGAATACGCGCTGGACGACCCGGAGATGCTGACGTCCCTGCGCATGCTGCCGCCCTGGCTGAACTGGTACGGCGACGACCTGACCGACCGCTCGCCGGCGAGGGCGCGCGCGATGCAGGAGAAGCTGAGCGACGACCTGGCGACCCTGCGCAGCTACGATCGCGCCGATCTGGATGAAAGCAACCAGCTGTCCTACGACATCCTGGAGTACTTCCTGGCGATCCAGCAGGAAGGCGAGCGCTTCCACCAGCACAATTACCCGCTCAACCAGCTGTTCGGCGTGCAGAACGAACTGCCCAGCTTCCTGGCGGCCCAGCACGCCATCCAGTCCGAAGGCGACGCACAGGACTACATCGCCCGCCTCGGGAAATTCCCGGCCATGGCGGAGCAGGTGATGGCCGGCCTGCGCGAGCGCGAGCAGGCGGGCATCCTGCCGCCCACCTTCGTGGTGGAGAAGGTGCTGGCGGAGATGCGCGCCTTCACCGGCGTGCCGGCAACGGACAATGTGCTCTACACCTCGTTCGCCGACCGACTGGCCAAACTCGACGAGGACGCCGTGTCCACGAACGAGCGAACGGCCTTGCTGGCCGAGGTCGAGGCGGCCATCTCCGGGCAGGTCTATCCGGCCTACCAGGTCTTCATCGCCTACTACGACGAGCTGCTGCCGAAGACCACCGGCAACCACGGCGTCTGGGCGCTGCCCGACGGCGCGGATTTCTACGCCTGGTCGGCGCGCATGCACACCAGCACCGATATGACGCCGGCGCAGATCCACCAGCTGGGCCTGGACGAGGTGGCGCGCATCGAGGCTGAAATGGACCAGATCCTTGTGGGCGAAGGCCTGGTCGAAGGCAGCATCGGCGAACGCGTGCAGCAGATCGCCACGCGCCCGGACCAGCTTTACCCGGATACCGACGAGGGACGGGCTGCGATCATCGCCGACTTCACCCGCATCATCGAGGAGATCGACGGTGGCCTGGACGGCGTGTTCAACGTGCGGCCACGGCAGGGCGTCGAAGTGGAGCGCGTTCCCGAGTTCCGCGAAAAGACGGCGCCCGGTGCCTACTACCAGCCGCCGGCCTTCGATGGCTCGCGCCCGGGCAAGTTTTTCATCAACCTGCGCAATACTGCCGAGGTGGCGCGTTTCGGCATGCGCACGCTGGCCTACCACGAGGCCATCCCGGGCCACCATTTCCAGACCACCATCCAGCAGGAACTGACCGGCGTGCCGACCTTCCGCAAGGTGCTGCCGTTCACGGCCTTCTCGGAAGGCTGGGCGCTGTACACCGAACAGCTGGCCTGGGAGCTGGGCTTCCAGGACGAGCCGCTGGACAACCTGGGCCGCCTGCAGGGCGAGATGATGCGCGCGGTGCGCCTGGTGGTGGACACCGGCATGCACGACAAACGCTGGACCCGCGAACAGGCCATCGCCTACATGATGGAAAAGACCGGCATGCCCGAAACCGACGTGGTGGCTGAAATCGAACGCTACCTTGTGATGCCGGGACAGGCGCTGGCCTACAAGGTGGGCATGCAGAAAATCCTGGAGCTGCGCGCCCGTGCCAAAGACCGCCTGGGCGACAAGTTCGACCTGGCTGCCTTCCACGACCTGGTGCTGACCGGCGGCGACCTGCCGCTGGCCCTGCTGGAGCAGCGGGTGGATGCCTGGATCGGGGAGCAGGCCGCGAAGTGAGCGGCGACGTGACGATCCGCCGTGTCTCGGGGCGCGATCTCGCGCCCTGGCTGGACGACGTCGCCCGCCTGCGCATCCGCGTCTTCCGCGACTGGCCGTATCTGTACGACGGCGACCTGGCCTACGAGCAGGAGTATCTGCGCGCTTACGCCCACTCCGCCGACAGCGTCGTGGTGCTGGCCTTCGACGGCGACACCGTGATCGGCGCCTCCACCGGCCTGCCCCTGGCCGACGACACCAGCGAATTCCAGCAGCCCTTCCTCGACGCCGGCCTGCCGGTGGACGACGTCTTCTATTTCGGCGAATCCGTACTCCTGCCCGACTATCGCGGCCGCGGCATCGGGCACCGGTTCTTCGACGAGCGCGAGGCGCACGCAGCGACGCTGGGGCGCTTCAACTGGACGGCGTTCTGTGCGGTGGAGCGCGACGAGGAGGATCCCCGGCGGCCGGAAGGCCATCGCGGCAATGAGGACTTCTGGACCAAGCGTGGCTACCACCGGTGCCCGGAGATGGTTGTCCGCCTGGCTTGGCGGGAGAAGGGGAGCGACATGGCCAGCGAAAAGTCGCTGCACTTCTGGCGCCGGCGGCTCAGCCACTAGCTGTCAGTTGGCGAAGAAATGCCCGGAGTTTCCCGTCAACCCAGTGCCGGCACCGGCATCAGCCACAGCGAGACGGTCGCCAGCAAGGCACCGATTCCCATCGCGGCCACGACATCGCTGGGGTAATGCATGCCGAGCACGACGCGCGACGCGGCGATGCTGGCCGCCAGCGGCAGGAGCAGCCCGGCCAGGGCCGGGTAGTGGGCCAGCGCGACGATGGTGAAGGCCACTGCGTGCAGCGTGTGGCCGGAGGGGAAACTGAATTCGTCGAGGGGAGCGATCCAGGCGCGGATGCGGACATCGGCCGCGAACGGGCGCGGGCGGCGGGTCCAGCGCTTGAGCTTGCGGTAAAGGATCAGGGCGACCAGGCCGGTGGCGGCCAGCTGGGCCGAGACGGCCAGCCCGCGCCAGCCGTCGAAGACCACCAGCGCCGCCATCAGCGCGTACCAGCAGGCACCGTCGCCCAGGCGGCTGACGGCGCGGAAGTAGGCCCGCACGACCGCGCGGGTTCCCCAGCGATTGGCGGCGAGGCACCAGGCTTGTTCGCGGTCCGACAGGCGACGGACCCGGGCGTTCACGCCGCCTGCTCCCGGCGGGCGCCGAGGCCGTCGAGCAAGGCCGCGAAATCGGCCGCCACCTGGGCGGGGTGCAGGTGCTGGACCGCATGCCGGGCCGCCTCGCCCTGGTGGCGCAGCCCGTCGCCGGCGGCGGTCGCCACCAGCGCTTTCACGAAGCCGTGTTCATCGCCGAAGTCCACCGCCGCGCCATGCAGGCCGTTGCGCAGGTGTTCGCGCGCGGCGCCATAGTCGAAGGCCACCGTGGCGATGCCGCTGGCCATGGCCTCGAGCGTGACGTTGCCGAAGGTCTCGGACAGGCTGGGGAAGCAGAACAGGTCGGCGCTGGCGAAGTGCCGCGCCAGCGTCTCGCCGCGAAGCACGCCGGCGAACAGGAAATCGGGATTGGCCGCCTGCAGCCCCGCCCGCGCCGGGCCATCGCCGACCCAGACGAAGCGCGCGTCGGGGCGCTGCTTCTGGAGTTCGCGATAGGCGCGCACCGCCAGCGGCAGGTTCTTCTCGGGCGCGATGCGCCCCACGTGCACCAGCACCGGCGCGCCGTCGGCGGCGCCCCAGCGGGCGCGCAGCGAGGCATCGCGGAACTGCGGATGGAAGTTGCTCGTGTCCACCGCCCGGCCCAGGTGCGCGACCTTGCCGAAACCCTGCTGCGCCAGCTGGTCGCGCAGTTCGACGGTTGGCACCAGAGTGGCGTCGGCACGGTTGTGGAAACGCCGCAGCCAGGCGAACACCCAGGGGCTGAGGAAGCCGGCGCCATAACGCCCCACGTAGTCGTCGAATCGCGTGTGGAAGCCAGTGGCGACCGGGATGCCGAGCTGGCGACAGGCGCGCAGCGCCGACCAGCCCAGCGGGCCTTCGGTCGCGATGTAGACCGCGTCCGGGCGCTGGGCCTGCCAGCGCGCCTGCAGGCGCCGGCCCGCGGGCAGGCCGAAACGCAGGCCCGGATAACGCGGGATCGGCGCGCCTTCGACCAGCATCAGCATCGGGTCGGCGCGGGTGCCGTCCTCCTCGC
>CAXAYM010000252.1:0-3992 GCA_963973175.1 uncultured Arenimonas sp. | reverse complement strand
ACTTCCACCGCCGCCTCGTGGCCCAGGATCCAGGGACGGCCCGGCGCGGCCAGCAGTTCGTCGGCCAGGTCGTCGTGCTTGCTCATCAGGCCGGCGGCGTGTTTGCCCAGGGCGATCACGCAGGCGCCGGTGAGGGTGGCGACGTCGACGATGGCCTGCGGCTCGTAGCGCTGCACGTAGGTCAGGGCGTCACACAGGATCAGGCGGCCTTCGGCGTCGGTATTGCCGACCTCGATGGTCTTGCCCGACATCGAGGTGATGACGTCGCTGGGGCGGTAGGAGTCGGCGTCGACCATGTTCTCGACCGCCGGCACCACCATCACCAGGTTCAGCGGCAGCTTCATCTTCGCCACCGACAGGAAGGTCCCGAAGACGCTGGCGGCACCGCACATGTCGAACTTCATTTCCTCGATGCCGCCCTGGACCTTCAGGTTGATGCCGCCCGAGTCGAAGGTGATGCCCTTGCCGACCAGGGCATAGGGCTTGGCGTCGCCGGCGCCGTTGTAGCGCAGCACCACCATGCGCGGCGGGTTGGCCGAGCCGCGGGCCACGGCCAGCAGCGAGCCCATGCCCAGCTTCTCCATGTCGGCGCGCTCGAGGATCTCGGCGCTCACGCCCTCGTTTTCCTTCGCGATGCGATGCGCGGTTTCCGCCAGGTAGCCGGGGTTGCAGATGTTCGGCGGCAGGTTGCCCAGCTCGCGCGCCAGCTTCACGCCGGCGGCGATGGCCTGGCCGCGTTCGAATTCGCCCTGGTGGGCGTCGTCGCCGCTGATGTCGACCGACGTGAGACCGTCGTCGCCGTTCTTGAGGTTGCGGGTGGCGGTGTAGACGTAGGCGGCGTGGTCGGCCGAGACCACGGCCTGGCGGACGGCCCAGCCGGCGTCACGACCGGCCACCGGCAGGCCGGACAGCGTGAGCAGGGCGCGGCGCGCCGGCCCGGTGCGCAGGGCGCGCACGGCGTCGGTGACGGCCTTCTGGAACTGGGCCGCGCCGAACTTGCCCGATTCACCCAGGCCCACCACCAGGACGCGCGGCGCCTTCACGCCATCCAGGTCGTGGAGCATCGCGGTGCGGCCGGTTTTTCCCGACAGGTCGCCGCGCTTGGCGAGCGTCGACAGCCGGCCGCCGGCCGCCTTGTCGATGGCCTGGGCCGCGTCGGACAGGCTGCCGTCGGCAAACAGGCCCACCACCACACAATCGGTGTCGGCGCTGGCGGGTTCAGGGCGGTTCAGGCGAAATTCGAGGCTCATGGGCAAGTCACCGTTACAATTCACAAACTCCGATTCTAGCAAGCCCACTCCCTTCCCACCCCGGCGCCCCTGAATGCTGCTCATCGAGCGTTACCTGCTGCGCCAGTTCGTCCAAAGCGTTGCCGCCGTGGCCGTGGTGCTGCTGCTGGTGGGCCTGGGCGGGCTGCTGGTGGACCTGATGAGCGAGATCGCGCGCGGCAAGGTGCCTGCCGGCCTGCTGCTGTCGCAGCTTGGTCTGAGATCGATCCACGTCCTGCCCCTGCTCTTGCCGCTGGCCCTGTTCGTGGGACTGCTGATGGCGATCGGCCGCCTTTACGGCGACAGCGAGATGGCCGTGCTCGCATCCGTGGGCCTGGGCCCGCGCCAGCTCTGGCGTCCCCTTGCCGCGGTGACGCTGGCGGTGGCCCTGGTGGTGGCGGTGGCTTCGCTGTGGGCTGCCCCGGCGGGTGCACGATTGGCCCAGCGCATGGTCGAGGATGCCAACCGCTCCTTCCTGGTCGCGGGACTGGAGGCCGGACGGTTCATCGAACTGCCCGGCCGTGCCGGCATCCTCTATGTCGGCGAAATCGACGCCGAGGGCTCGCGTTTCGGCCGCATGTTCGTGCAGTCCGAGCGCGAAGGGCGGCTCGACGTGGTCACGGCGCGTGAAGGCGAACTTATCCTGGAAGGCGAACGCGGCCGCTACCTGCTGCTGCGCGACGGCTTCCGGGTCGAAGGTGATCCTTCCGCGCGGGATTTCCGGATGATGCGTTTCCAGGAAAACGAACTGCAGGTGCCCGACCGGGAACCCGAGGTCGAGGCCGACAAGCTCGATGCGGTCGCCACGCTGGCGCTTTGGCCTGCCACCGGCGCCATCGCACGCGCGGAACTCCACTGGCGATTCGCCACGCCGCTGATGGTGCTGGTACTGGGCGTGCTGGCGCTGCCACTGGGTCGCGGGGAGCCCCGCCAGGCCCGCTACGGCCGCATGCTCGGTGCCCTGCTGATCTACATCAACGCGATGATCCTGCTGGTGCTTGGCAAGGGCTGGTTGGCGGCCGGCACCCTGCCGGGCTGGCTGGGCCTGTGGTGGCTGCTGCTGCCGATGGCGGTGCTCGCGGCCTGGCTGTTCGCCACCGACGGGCGCCTGCCGCGCCAGCGGGCGGCGGCATGATGCTGCGGCGGCCCGGCCGCATCGATCTTTACCTGGCGCGCGGCGTGCTGGTGGCGACCCTGGGTGCCTGGGCGGTCCTGCTGGGTTTCGACCTGCTCAGCGCAATGGTCAAGGAACTCGACGAAGTGGGCGAGGGCGGCTACACGCTCAGCCACGCCTTCCTCTACACCCTGTACACGCTGCCGCGGCGTGCCTACGAACTTTTCCCCACCACCGCGCTGATCGGCACCGTGCTTGGCCTGGGCGGCCTGGCGGCGCGCTCCGAGCTCACCGCGATGCGCGCGGTCGGCATCTCGCGGCTGCGCATCGGCCTGGGCGCCCTGGGTTCAAGCGGCCTGCTGGCCCTCCTGATGATGCTCAACGCCGAAACCGCTGCGCCGGCGGGAGAGCAGCAGGCGCAGCTGGTGGTCAACTCCGCCAAGGCCGGCGACGTGGTGATGGCGCGCGTCTCGGGCCTGTGGGCGCGCGAAGGCAACCTGTTCCTCAATGCCCGCGACGGCCAGCGGCGCGAGGACCAGGGTGGAACCTGGACCGAACTGCAGGGCGTGCGCCTGTATGAATTCGACGACGACGGCCGCCTGCTGTCGCTTGCGCAGGCGAAGTCCGCCGAACATCGCGACGGCCAGTGGCTGCTCCGGGACGTCCGCCGCAGTCGTTTCGGCCCCCGCTCGGTCGAGGTCGATGTGCGCGACACCGAAACCTGGACCACGCAGCTTGGCGACGAAGTGGTGTCGTCGGCGATCGCGCGGCCGCGTTACCTGTCGAGCGTCGAGCTGCAGCGCAACATCAGCTACCTCGAGCGCAATGGCCTGGACGCCAAGGCCTTCGAGAACGCGTATTGGGCGCGCTGGTTCTATCCGCTCAATGTGGTGGTGCTGTGCCTGGCGGCGCTGCCCTTCGCCTTCGGCTCGCTGCGTTCGGGGGGCTTCGGCAAGCGCCTGTTCATCGCCATCGTCATCGGCATCGGTTACTTGTTGGCGCAGCGGCTGGTCGTCAGCCTGTCGGACGTCTACCGCTTCGACGCGCGTCTGGCCTACCTGTTGCCGCCGGTGGCGCTGATGCTGGTGTGCTGGGGATTGTTCGGGCGGCGCGAGTAGCGCCCGGCGAGGTCAGCGCGGCGCCGCGTCGAGCCGCACCAGCACGGTGCCGCTGGCCAGGTCGTGCCAGCCCCTGCGTTCGCGATCGACCAGGCACCACAGCAGGCCCAGGCCCCCGGCCGCCAACGACACCGTCGCCACCGCGTAGCGCAACACCAGCGCGCGCAGCGAGGGCCGCCGGCCGTCCGCGGCCAGCACCTTCAGGCGCCAGGGCCGCATGCCCAGGGTCTGGCCACCGCGGAACCAGGAAAAGACCGCGTAGAAGCCGGTGACCGCCCAGAGCAGCGCCAGCTCCAGCCAGGAGAACAGGCTGCCGGGCACCACCGGTTCGCCGCCGCGGACCAGCAGCACCAGCGCACTGGTGGCGAACCAAAGCGCCAGCGCCGGGAAGAAGTCGTAGACCAGGGCGAACAGGCGCCAGCCCAGGTGGGCCGGGCGGGCGCTCGCGGCGCTTGGAAGGGAAGGGGCTGCAGGCATCGCGACAGCATAGCC
>CAXAYM010000251.1:0-4019 GCA_963973175.1 uncultured Arenimonas sp. | reverse complement strand
GCCAGAAGTTGTAGTAGTACTCGCCCTGCTTGGACACGTAGGGGATGCGGGCGTCGGAGTCGAGGATGTCCAGGAGGTTCTGGCGGACCTTCTCGAAGCCCGGGTCCTCGGCCAGCTGCTTCTCGGAGACGGCGTTGCGGGCGCGGACCCAGTCCAGGGCCTTGTCGCCCTCGACGTCCTCGAGCCACAGGTGGGGGTCGTTGTTCATGTCGGCAGGCTCGGCGGCGGAAGCGTTCACGGATAGGGCGCCGGCGACGAGCCAGGCAAGGGCGGTAAGGCGCATGGGGCAATCCCGGTGGCTGGAAACGACCTTGGACGCTAACACGGCCTCCCGTTAAGGGGCCGTAGGCCTTAAGTCATGCCCCGGGCAGCTCGCGGCCGTAGCGCCAGCCGTCGGCCCCATCGTCGTAATAGGCCGGCAGGGCCGCCAGCCGGCGGTATCCGGCGGCCAGGTAGAGCGCATTGGCGGCGGCGTTGTCCTGACGCACTTCCAGTCGCAGGCCGTGGCGCCCGGCGGCGCGCGCCTGGGCTTCGGCGTCGGCCAGCAAACGGCGGCCCAGGCCGAGGCCGCGGGCGGACTCGTTCACGGCGATCGAATACAGCCGCGCCTGGCCGCTGCCCCGGCGCAGCAGCAGCAGGTGGTAGCCGAGCACGGCGCCGCCGCCTTCGGCGATGCGCAGGCGCGCGCGCGGGTTGGCCAGGTGGTGGCGGAACTGCCGGGCGGAGAGCCGGTCGCCGGGAAATCCTGCCTCCAGCGCCAGCAGGGCCGGCAGGTCGGCGGGTCGGGCGTCGCGCAGCTGAACGGTGGGCATGGCGCGAGTCTATCCAAGTGCGCGGCGAAGGCTCATGCTTGCCCCCGTCGCCCCCGCCCTGCCGCCATGAGCCGCCTCGTCATCGTTGTTGAAAAACCCTCCGACTGGGGGGCCTTCTATCCTTCCGACAACGTGGTGGCGGCCGCCGACTACCTGCGCGGCGAAGTCGCCGCCGAAGGCGAGCGCACCCAGGTGATCAACCTGTGCCGCAGCTACAAGTACATGGGCACCGGCTATTACGTGTCGCTGCTGGCCGAGGCGCGCGGCCACAAGGTGATCCCGAGCGTGCGCACGATCAACGACCTGCGCCGGCGCTCGCTCTACGGCATCGACATCGAGGACCTCAATACCCAGCTGGGCAAGTTCCTGCCGGACGGTTCCCGCGACGCCAGCGACTTCGGGCTGCTGGTGTACTTCGGACGCACGCACTACGCGCCGCTGGAGGACCTGGCCCAGCAGGTCTTCGAGACCTTCCCCTGCCCGGTGCTGCGCATCGAGTTCGAGCGACAGCGGGTCTGGCAGATCGCCGCGATCAAGCCGGCCAGCCTGCACATGCTGTCGGATGACCAGGAAACCGCGTTCGCCGACGCGCTGGACGCCTTCAGCAAGAAGATGTGGCGCAAGCCGCGCGCGCGCCGCAAGTACCGCTACGACCTGGCGATGCTGCAGGACCCCGACGAGGTGATGCCGCCTTCGAACAGGAAAGCGCTGCGGCAGTTCATCGAGGCGGGCAAGGAGCTCGACATCGAGGTGGACCCGATCGGCAAGCGCGATTTCACCCGCCTGGCCGAATACAACGCGCTGTTCATCCGCGAGACCACGGCGGTGGACAACCACACCTACCGCTTCGCGCACCGGGCCGAACGCGAGGACATGGTGGTGATCGACGACCCGCAGTCGATCCTGCGCTGCACCAACAAGATCTACCTGCACGACCGACTGCGAAGCCGCAAGCTGCCGACGCCGCGCACCGAGATCGTGTTCCGCGACGACGCCCGCAAGCTGGCCGCCCTGCCCGACCTGCTGGGCCTGCCGCTGGTGCTGAAGATCCCGGACGGAAGCTTCTCCCGCGGCATCCACAAGGTCGAGACGCCGGAACAGCTGAGGCAGGCGGCGGACCAGCTGTTCCAGCAGACCGCGCTGCTGCTGGCGCAGGAGTTCGTGCCGACGGAGTTCGACTGGCGCATCGGCGTGCTCGATGGCGAGCCGCTCTACGCCTGCCAGTACTTCATGTCGCGCGGCCATTGGCAGATCTACGACCACGCCGCGAAGTCGGGCGGCAAGCCCGGCACGGTGCGCTCGGGAGGGTTCAAGACCCTGCCGGTGCGCGAGGCGCCCTCGGAAGTGGTGCGCCTGGCGACGCGCGCCAGCAATGCGATCGGCAACGGCCTCTACGGCGTCGACCTGAAGGTGGTGAAGGAGCGCACGGTGATCATCGAGGTCAACGACAATCCGAGCATCGATGCCGGGGTCGAGGACGCCTACCTGGGCGAGGACCTGTACCGGCGGATCATGGGCGAGTTCCTCAGGCGGCTTGAGAGGAAGCGGCTCGGCGTGCGCGACTAGACCGGCGCACCCGGCTGCCGCCAAAACGCTGGCGGCGGCGTGGCGTGGCGCGGACGAGGTGCGCACACCACGCCGTCGCCAGGAACCGGCGATGCAGCGTGAGCAGGGCCGCAGCGGGCGCGGCGGGCAGCCAGAAGGGAAGGAAACCGAAGGCCGCCGCGCCGCCGGGCGCCAGCGGCAGCGTGAGCAGCGCCAGCGAAACGAGTGCACCCAAGGCCAGGGCCTGCCAGAGCAGGCGCGAGAGCACGGGAAATTCCGGTTCGGGGCCGCTGGCGAGGGCGTTCAGGCGGGGCATGGGGCATTCCTCCGTTTGGCGTGCAGACAGCTTCCCAAACGGATGTCTCACGGACCGAGACGGGATTGACGCGCCCTTCGCCCGGCGCCCGATACGCTGCTCCGACACCGAACGGAGCCGCCCATGCGCCGTCTCGCCCTGATCCTGCCGCTGCTGCTGCTTGCCGCCTGCGCCGCCACCGGAGGAACCATGCCGCCATTGACCACCAACGCCAACATCAACCTCGACCGCTACATGGGCCGCTGGTGGGTGATCGCCAACGTTCCCTACTTCGCCGAGCGCGGCAAGGTGGCCGCCGCCGACGTCTATACGCTGCGCGACGACGGCCGCATCACCAACACCTACGTCTACCGCAAGTCCTTCGAAGGCCCCGAGAAATCGATGAACGGCGTCGCCGAAGTGGTGCCCGGGACGAGCAACGCGCAGTGGCGGATCGCCTTTTTCTGGGGGCTGGTGAAGGCCGACTACCTGGTCATGGAAGTGGCGCCGGATTATTCCTGGGCGCTGATCGGCCATCCCAAGCGCAAGCTCGCGTGGATCTTCTCGCGCAATCCGGTGATGGACGAGGCCCTCTACCAGGACCTGCGCCAGCGTTTCGCCGCCTGGGGCTACGACCCGGAAACCATCCTGAAGGTGCCGCAGAAAGCCGACCAGGTGGGAAAGCCGGGTTTCCAGTAAGCGCTAGAGGCCTGCCGCGTCCAGCGCCTTCTCGGCCGCGGCGCGGCCTTCGTCCACCAGCTCACGGGCGCGCCAGAACTCGTAGAAGGTCGCCACTTCCCGCGACATCTGGATCAGCAGGTCCGGGGGATCCTGGGCCAGCTGCACCCGCGCCATGTGCGCCTGCATGGTGTCGAGCGAACGTGACATCAGGTCCATCACGCCGCGGCTCTTCTCGTGGCCGCTGGCGTGGCGCGCGGGGGTGACCGAGGACGCGATGCCGTCCCAGATCGAGGCCATGCGCTCACGCAGGCTGCCACTGCCGCCGTTTTCCCCGGGCTCCTCCTCGTCGCCGTGGGTCGCATCGATCTCCTCGTGGCGCGGCTCGAGCGCCGGGTTCATCCAGGGCACCGGGCCATTGACGTCGACGGCGATCACCCGGTCCACGTGCATCTGCCGCGTCGCCGCGATCGGAACAGGGGCCAGCAGGCCGCCGTCCACCAGTTCGCGGCCCTCGACATGCGCCGGCGTGAAGATCATCGGGATCGCGATCGAGGCCCGGATGGCGTCAAACAGCTTGCCCCGGGTCAGCCAGACTTCACGCTGGCTGGCCAGGTCGGTGGCCACGGCCACGTAGGGCATGGGCAGCTCTTCGATCAGGTGGTCGCCGACCAGTTCGCGCAGGGCGC
>CAXAYM010000250.1:0-4042 GCA_963973175.1 uncultured Arenimonas sp. | reverse complement strand
GCCCCGGTCGATCTTGAGTTCGGTGAACGGAATCTGGGATAGCTGCGACAGCGACGAATAGCCGGTACCGAAATCGTCCACGCTCAGGCCGAAGCCCTTCAGCCGCAGCCGGGCCAGCATGCCCAGGCCACGCGCGGTGTCGCTCATCACCGAACTTTCGGTGATCTCGAGCACGATCTGGTCCGGATTGACGCCGTGTTCGCGCAGGATGGCTTCGTAGCGGTCCGCGACTTCCGGTCCGGTGAGGTTTTGCGCGGACACATTCACCGAAACCCGCAGGTCCAGCCCGCGCGCCTGCCAGCGTTTTGACCAGGCGCAGGCCTGGACCAGCATCAGGCCGGTCAGTTCGTCGATCAGTCCACCGGCTTCCATCAGCGGAACGAAGGCCGCGGGTGGCACCATGCTCCCGTCGGCAAGGCGCCAGCGGGCCAGTGCTTCGACGCCCACGATCTTGCCGTTGCCGAACTCGGCCTGCGGCTGGAAATGGGCGGTGATCTCCCCACGCGAAAGCGCCTCGCGAGCCTGCTCGAGCGAGAATTCGATTTCATGGGGCAGCGCGGCCGGCCCCGGCCCCTGTTCGAACAGCGACAGGACCGTGGTCAGCTTGCCCGGCGTCAGCGGCTTCTCGATGCATCCCAGCACGCGCAGCCCGGAGGCCTTGGCCATCACCTGCACCGTGTGGAGCAGTGCCGGCTCCATCGCGCTGACCACGGCGATCGAATGGGCCAGGCGATCCTGGGCGACGATGCCGATGAACTCGACGCCGTCCATGCCGGGCATGTCCAGGTCCACCAGCACCACGTCGGGCGCCTCGGGCAAGCTGCGCAGCAGGTCCAGGGCCTGGAAGCCATCGGCGGCCTCATGCAGGTGCGTCAGCCCCAGGTCGCCCAGCAGGCGCAGGCCCAGCCGGCGCTGGAAGCCGTGGTCCTCCACCAGCAGTACGCGCAGATCCGCCAGGCCCATCCCATCCCCCTCCCCGGGTCGTCAGCCGACTGTACCGGGCGCTCGTTCAGGAAGGAAGGCGCCATCGCCTCCCTGCGCAGTGCCCGTACCGGGCGACATGTCGCGCCCTGCGCCAAGCGAGCTAACGTAAGCTGGCCCCATGACCGGACCCGCGACCCGCCTGTTTGATCGCGAGACACGCCTGCGCCTGCGCCGGGTGTGGCTGGGCCTGCTGTCCTACCTGATGTTCCTGGTGCCCATGTCGATTGCGGTGCTGTCGGGCAGTTCGAGCATGGGCTGGTGGGGCGTGGCCGGTTTCACGTCCGTGGCGGTTTCGATCAATCTGCTGGCCCTGGCGGCCATCGCCACCGGCTGGAGCAAGCGCTTCGCCGATCCCAGCCTGCTGGTGCCGCAGCTGGTGGCGGCCATGCTGCTGGCGCTGACGATGATCCATTTTTTCCATGGCGAAGCGCGCAGCGTGCTGCTGCTGCTGTTCGTGGCGATCTTCTTCTTCGGGTTGTTCGGCCTGCACACGCGCCAGTACCTGCGGCTGACGATCGGCACCGCCGTCGGTTACGCCGGCCTGAGCACCTGGGAGCTGCTCGGCTCGGATGCGTCCACGGAGGCCTGGCTGATGGAGGCGCTGCGGTTCTCTGCCCTGGTGGTCATCACGATCTGGATGAGTTTCATCGGCGGCTACATCGCCTCCATCCGGCGACGCCTGGGCGCGCAGCGCGACGCGCTGGAGTCGGCCAACGCCAAGCTGCGCGAGCTGTCGATCCGCGATGAGCTCACCGGCCTGTACAACCGCCGCCACCTCACCGAGCGCCTGGACCAGGAGAGCGAGCGGGCCCGGCGTTATGGCCAGGGCTTCAGCGTCGCACTGATCGACATCGACCATTTCAAGAGCATCAACGACAGCCACGGCCATTCGGTGGGCGACGAGGTGCTGGTGCAGTTCGCCGCCATCCTGCGGCTGCAGGCACGTTTCATCGACCACCTGGGGCAGGCGCCGGAGCGCACCCTGGGGCGCTTCGGGGGCGAGGAGTTCATGATCATCCTGCCCGGCACGCCACTCGCCGGCGCAAGGGTCTGCCTGGAGCGCATGCGTGCGGCCGTGGCGCAGGCATCGTTCGAAACCAGCGCCGGGTCGCTGACGGTCACGTTCTCGGCCGGACTGGCCGAGCACCGGGTGGATGAGCCCGCCGAATCAATGCTGCAGCGGGCAGACGAGGCCCTGTACCGGGCCAAGGAAGGTGGTCGGGACCGGCTGGAGGCCGAACGCTGACCTCCTGATCGTCGCCCGCCGGGGTTGGCAGGGATACCGAATCTGATACCACGGGTGATCGCGTGAGGCGATGAGGACAACAAATGACGGCAGTTCAAGCGGTCTTGTATTCAAGCTTGGGTTTTGCCTGCGGCTGCCTGGTCAACGCGGGCTTCGTTCTGCAGATGCTCTTCGCCGTCGGCGTTCGCGGACGGGGCCGGTTACGTAAAGCCGCCTTCCTCGTCGCCCACTCCGTGACCGGACTCGCATGCGGTTTCTCGACGGTCCTGGTGGTCTTTCTTGTCGTCATGAAAGACGGCTGGCACTGGGGCGCATTCGCACTCTTCGCGTTCTGGACGGCGCTCTCCCTGGTGGGCTCCATTCTCGCCTTCCATCGGGTCGCCAGGAGAATCAACCCACTGCTCGAGCAACTGCATCGGCCTTGAGCGGGGCGTCCCGGCTGCCGGGCTGCTTCACGGAACCCCTGGCCGTCACCTGCCCGCCGGACCGGTCCCGGTGGCACCCGCCTGCTATAATTCCGAGTCTTTGCTCCAGCCCCGGAAAGCCGTCGCCATGTCCGCCATCCCCCATACCCTGGTCCCGCTCGATCGCGAGTACGACCTCGAGTCCAAGTACACCCGCGAAGAGGGCCGGATCTACCTGTCCGGCGTGCAGGCGCTGGTGCGCCTGCCGCTGATGCAGCAGATGCGCGACCGCGCCGCTGGCGTGAATTCCGCCGGCTTCATCTCGGGCTACCGCGGCTCGCCGCTGGGCGGTTTCGACCTGGAGCTGTGGCGGGCGCGCAAGCACCTGCAGGCCAGCGCCATCGAGTTCACCCCGGGCCTGAACGAGGACCTGGGCGCGACCATGGTCTGGGGCAGCCAGCAGACCAACCTGTTCCAGGGCGCGAAGTACGACGGCGTGTTTTCGATGTGGTACGGCAAGGGCCCGGGCGTGGACCGCTGCGGCGACGTGTTCAAGCACGGCAACGCCGCCGGCACCTCGAAGCTGGGCGGCGTGCTGGCGCTGGCGGCCGACGACCATGCCTGCCGCTCCTCCACGCTGCCGCATGGCTCGGAAGGCGAATTCGAAAGCGCGATGATGCCGGTGCTCAACCCGGCCGGCGTGCAGGACATCCTGGACATGGGCCTGCTGGGCTGGGCCATGAGCCGATACACCGGCCGCTGGATCGGCTTCAAGACGATCGCCGAAACGGTCGAGTCCTCGGCCTCGGTGAACGTCAACCCGCACCAGCTCGACATCCTGCTGCCCACCGATTTCGAACTGCCGGCGGGCGGGCTCAACATCCGCTGGCCGGACCCGCCGCTCGACCAGGAAAAGCGCCTGCACCAGTACGCGGGGAAGGCGACAAGGTGGTCATCGATTCGCCGAAGGCGCGCCTGGGCATCGTCACCACCGGCAAGAGCTACCTGGACGTGCTGCAGGCGCTCGAGTACCTGGGCATCGACCGCAAGGTCGCCGAAGACATCGGCATCCGCGTCTACAAGGTCGGCATGACCTGGCCGCTGGAACCGCAGGGCATCCGCGAGTTCGCGCGCGGCCTGGAGGACATCATCGTCGTCGAGGAGAAGCGCAGCTTCGTCGAGCGGCAGATGAAGGAATACATGTACAACTGGGAAGGTCGCCCCAGCATCGTCGGCAAGTACGACGAGGACGAGAACTGGGTGCTGCCCAGCACCAACGAACTGACCCCGGCCCGCATCGCCCGCGTCATCGCCGCGCGCGTACAGCGCTTCTTCCAGTCCGAGGCGATGGACACCCGCCTCAAGTGGATCGCCGCAAAGGAAAAGGAGCTGGCCGCTCCGCGCGCCA
>CAXAYM010000249.1:0-4080 GCA_963973175.1 uncultured Arenimonas sp. | reverse complement strand
CCAGGCGGCCATTGACCAGCCATTGCACCCGCGGCCAGGGCAGCTGGACGATGCGCTTCGATGAACCGGGCCCGCAGCGCGTGACTGCGCTGGCCGACACCGGTGCCTGGGCCGAACTGCGCCTGCGCGTGTTCGATTAGCCGGGCAGGTGGGCCAGCACGTAATCGGCGGCCGAAACCTTGAATTCACCCGGCGCCTCGACGTGAAGCTGCTTCACCACGCCATCCTCGGCATAGAGGGCGAAGCGCTTCGCGCGTACGCCCATGCCGAAGGCGCTGGCGTCGAGCTCCAGGCCCAGGGCCTGGGTGAAGGCGCCGTTCCCGTCGGCCAGCATGTGCAGGTCGGCCGGCACGTCCTGGTCCTTGGCCCAGGCGCCCATCACGAAGGCGTCGTTGACCGACAGGCAGGCGACCTCGATGCCGCGTTCGCGGAAGGCGGCCATGTTCTCGACGTAGCCGGGCATATGCTTGGCCGAGCAGGTCGGGGTGAAGGCACCCGGCACGGCGAACAGCACCACCTTCTTGCCGCCGAACAGGTCGCGGGTGTCGATGGCCTGGACCCCGTCGCGAAGGACGTTGAGCGTGGACTGGGGAATTTTTTCGCCGACCTGGATGGTCATGGGGGGCTCCGGGGTGGGGTGGGCATGTCGTGACGGACGCTCGGTTATATCCGAAGGCCCGTGGAAAGAAAATGAGGGATTAACCCCAGGCCCGCCCCGGGACTTGAAGCAGCGACGGGCGTCCCTATTTCGGGGGCATGGCGGCCAAGGCGCCGCCGCAACCACGGAGACAAAACCATGAGCCTGACCCGCTATTCCGCCAACCCGCCGCGGGCCCTGCAGGACGAGATCAAGCAGGTGTTCGACAAGTTCTTCAACGGTGACTCCGACGACGCCTCCAGCGTGGTCACCAGTCAGTGGATGCCGCGCGTGGACATCAAGGAGGAAGCCGACCGCTTCCTGATCCTGGCTGACCTGCCGGGCGTGGACCCCAGCCAGATCGAGGTGCAGATGGACAAGGGCATCCTTTCGATCAAGGGCGAGCGCAAGACCGAGGCGGTCACCGAGTCCGAGCGCTATTCGCGCGTCGAACGCGCCCACGGCGTCTTCTACCGGCGCTTCGCGCTGCCCGACAGCGCCAACCCGGAGGGCGTCACCGCCACCGGCAAGCACGGCGTGCTTGAGATCGCGATTCCCAAGCGTCCCGAGACCACGCCGCGGCGCATTCAGGTGTCCTGAGGCCTGGCGCCCTCCCGGGGCGGCGCCAGCCGCGAAGCGCCTGCCCGCGTAAACTGCACCCGCGGCACTGTCCGCGGGTGTTTTTTCGACAAGGCCAGACCATGCAGTTCAAGGATTATTACGACACCCTCGGCGTCGAACCGACGGCCGGCGAGGCGGAGATCAAGACCGCCTACCGGCGGCTGGCGCGCAAGTACCACCCGGACGTCAGCAAGGAAGCCGGCGCCGAGGAGCGCTTCAAGGCCATCAATGAGGCCTATGAGGTCCTGCGCGACAAGGAAAAGCGCGCCGCCTATGACCAGCTCAAGTCGCAGGGCTATCGCCCGGGCGAGGATTTCCGGCCGCCGCCGGATTTCGGCGCCGGTGGTTTTGGGGGGCAGGGCTTCCGTTTCGAGCAGGATTTCGGCGGCGGGGGCTTCAGCGACTTCTTCGAGTCGCTGTTCGGCGGCGGGGCGCGGCCACGGGGCCGGCCCGAACCGCCGGGTGACACCCGGGCCAAACTGGCGATCCCGCTGGAGCTGGCCTATTCGGGCGGCAAGCAGCGCATCGAGGTGGACGGCCGCAAGCTCGAGGTCGGCATTCCGGCCGGCATCAGGCCGGGGCAGGTGATCCGCCTGGCCGGGCAGGGCCGGCGCGGCGCCGACCTCAAACTCGAAATCGACTACCGGCCGCACGCCGAGTTCGAGGTGGACGGGCGCAACGTGCTCTACACCCTGCCGCTGGCACCCTGGCAGGCGGCGCTGGGCACCACCCTGAGCGTGCCGACCCTGGGTGGCACGGTCGAACTGCGCGTGCCGGCTGATTCCGATACCGGCCGCAAGCTGCGCCTGCGCGGCCGCGGCCTGCCGGGCAAACCGGCGGCGGGCGACCAGATCGTGGAGATCGAGGTGCGGGCGCCCAAGGCAACGACCGACGCCCAGAAGGCCCTGTACGAACAGATGGCCGGCGCCTTCGACTTCGACCCGCGCCGGGCCTAAGAAAAAAGGGCCCCTCGGGGCCCTTCGTTTCCGCGCCGGGCTGGATCAGCCGGCGGAGAGCAGGCTGTTGATGACCTCGATCAGCTGGGCTTCGTTGAAGGGCTTGGTGATGTAGGCCTTGGCGCCCTGGCGCATGCCCCAGACCTTGTCCGTTTCCTGGTCCTTGGTGGTGACCAGGACGATCGGGATGTGGGCGGTGGTCGATTCCTTGGAAATCGCGCGGGTCGCCTGGAAGCCGTTGAGGTTCGGCATCACCACGTCCATCAGGATCAGGTCGGGGACGTTGGCCTTCGCGGCTTCGACGCCGGCAGCGCCGTCTTCGGCGGTCAGGGCCTCGTGGCCCAGCTTTTCAACAATGCGCTTCATGCCCATCAGCTGGGACGGGGAATCATCGACGATCAGGATGCGTGCCATGAATGGGCCTCCAACAGGTATGGGGATTGTATGCCGGGGGGGCGGTCAGGGTGCAACCCGGGTCAGATCCGGACGACCGTTCGTCCGAAGGATCCACCGGCCAGCATGGTCGGGAATACGTCGGGAAGCTCGTCCAGCGTGGCTTCCCGCGTGCAGATGGCGTCCAGGTGCGCGGGCTTCCAGGGGCCGGCGAGGCGCTCCCAGACCATTTCGCGCTGGGGGCGCGGCGTGCCGGCCGAGGCGATGCCGAGGATGGAAACGCCGCGGATGATGAAGGGCATGACGGTGGTGTTGAGCACATGCCCGCCCGCCAGGCCGCAGGCGGCGATGTTGCCGTAGGGCTGGATGGTCCGGCTCAGGCCGGCGAGCGTATCGCCACCGACGCTGTCGATCGCCCCGGCCCAGACGGCCGTTTCCAGCGGGCGCTGGCCCCAGTGCATGTCCTTGCGGTCGAGCACCTGCTTCGCGCCCAGCCGGGTGAGGAAATCGAGCTGGTCGAACTTGCCGGTGATGGCGTGGGCCTCGTAGCCGGCGCGGGTAAGGATGTCGATCGCCAGCATGCTGACGCCACCGGTGGCGCCGGTGACGACAACCGGGCCCATGGCCGGGGTCTGGCCGTTGGCCTCCATGCGCAGCAGCGACAGGCCGGCGGTGAAGCCCGCCGTGCCCAGGATCATCGCTTCACGCAGGCCGAGGCCGGAGGGAAGGGGGATCGTCCACTCGGCGGGCAGCCGCACGTACTCGGAATAACCGCCGTCCCGGGTTTCCGACAGGCCCGAACCCGTGCACAGCACCGGGTCGCCTTCGCGGAAACGCGGGTCGGTGGACGCCACCACGTGGCCGGCGACGTCGATGCCGCCGACCAGGGGGAACTGCCGCAGGATCTTGCCTTCACCGGTGCCGGCCAGCGCGTCCTTGTAGTTGATGCTCGACCACTCGGCACGCACCACCACCTCGCCGGGCGACAGGTCGTCGATGCCGACCTGTTCGATGCCGGCGCGATGGCCTCCCTCGCCGTGGATGCGGAAGGCGCGGAAGCGGGCGGGCACGGCCACGACTCAGTTCGCCTTGTGGATGGCGCGCTTGTCGACCGCCATGGCGGCGTCATGGATGGCTTCCGACAGGGTCGGATGGGCGTGGCAGATGCGCGCCAGGTCCTCGGCCGAACCATGGAACTCCATGGCCAGGACACCCTCGTGCACCAGCTCGGACACGTTCACGCCGACCAGGTGCATGCCCAGGATGCGGTCGGTTTCCTCGTGCGCGATCACCTTCACGAAGCCGGCCGGCTCGCCCATGGCGACGGCGCGCCCGACGGCGGCGAACGGGAAGCTGCCGGTCTTGAAGGGGATGCCCTCGTCCTTGAGCTGCTTCTCGGTCTTTCCGACCCAGGCGATTTCCGGCTCGGTGTAGATCACCCAGGGAACCGTGTCCAGGTTCACGTGGCCGGGC
>CAXAYM010000248.1:0-4105 GCA_963973175.1 uncultured Arenimonas sp. | reverse complement strand
CCGCCACGTCGCTGGCCTGGACGGCGCCAACAGCACCGAGAACGACCGCCACTGCGCGCATCCGGTGATCGGCCTGATCACCGAGTGGCGCACCGCCAGCGGCGAGATCGAGCGCCGGGACGAGACCTCCGACCTCGGCGGCACCATGCGCCTGGGCCTGCAGGAACAGCGCCTCAAGCCCGGCACCCATTCGCGCGAGATCTACGGCAAGGACGTGGTCGGCGAACGCCACCGCCATCGCTACGAGTTCAACAACCGCTACCGCACCCAGCTCGAGGACGCCGGCCTGGTGATCAGCGCCAAGTCCATGGACGACCTGCTGGTGGAGATGGTGGAACTGCCCGGGCATCCGTGGTTCATCGCCTGCCAGGCGCATCCGGAATTCCTGTCGACGCCGCGCGACGGCCATCCGCTGTTCATCGGGTTCATTCGCGCCGCGCGCGAGCACAAGGCCGGCGGCAAGCTGCATGCCGACGTCCAGGCGGTGCAAAAATCAGCTGCAGGAGTTAACTGATGGAGCTTTGTGGCTTCAAGGTCGGACTCGACCAGCCGTTTTTCCTGATTGCCGGCCCCTGCGTCATCGAATCGCTCGAGCTGCAGATGGAGACGGCCGGTCGGCTCAAGGAGATCACCGGCAAGCTCGGCATTCCCTTCATCTTCAAGTCCAGCTTCGACAAGGCCAACCGCACCTCGGGTACCAGCTTCCGGGGGCCGGGCCTCGAGGCAGGACTGAAAGTGCTGGCGGAAGTGAAGCGCCAGCTCGGCGTGCCGGTGCTGACCGACGTGCACGAATACACGCCGATGGATGAAGTCGCCTCGGTGGTGGACGTGCTGCAGACGCCGGCCTTCCTGTGCCGCCAGACCGACTTCATCCAGAAGGTCGCCAGCGCCGGCAAGCCGGTGAACATCAAGAAGGGCCAATTCCTCTCGCCCTGGGAAATGAAACACGTTACCGACAAGGCGCGCGCCACCGGCAACCAGCAGATCATGGCCTGCGAACGCGGCGTCAGCTTCGGCTACAACAACCTGGTGTCCGACATGCGCTCGCTTAGCGTCATGCGCGATACCGGCTGCCCGGTGGTGTTCGACGCCACGCACTCGGTGCAGCTGCCCGGCGGGGCCGGCGGCAAGTCCGGCGGCCAGCGCGAATTCGTGCCGGTGCTCTCGCGCGCGGCGGTGGCGGCGGGGGGCAGCGGTCTGTTCATGGAAACCCACCCCGAGCCGGAAAAGGCCCTGTCCGACGGCCCCAATGCCTGGCCGCTGCCGAAAATGGCGGCGCTGCTGGAAACGCTGGTCGAACTCGACCGCATCACCAAGAAAAACGGATTCCTGGAGCAGGACGCATGACTACCCCCGTCGTTGAACCGATCAAGCATTCCGGCCTCGGCATCGCTGCAACGATCCTCGCCATCCTCGCCGGCGCCGCCCTCGTGGGTGTCTTCATTTATGCCGGCATGCTCGGCATGGAACAGGGCGGCCAGCTCTCCGAGACCGACCCGCGGGTGATGACGATCGGATTCCTCGCGATCGCGGCGATGTGCCTGCTGGTGCTCGGCGCGATCCTGGGCATCGCCGGCCTGTTCGTTGGCCAGCGCAAGCGGGTTTTTGCCTGGGTCGGCCTCGTGCTCAACGTCCTGCCGCTGCTGGCGGGCATCGCCCTGGTCGTGATCGGCCTCGCGATGGCCCCCTGATAGCCTTGTTTTTCGAGATCCCACAGACCCCAAAGTGACCATGACCACCATCAGCAAAGTCCACGCCCGCGAAATCCTCGATTCCCGCGGCAACCCCACGCTCGAAGCCGAGGTCACCCTGGCCAGTGGCCACGTCGGCCGCGCCGCCGTGCCCTCGGGCGCCTCCACCGGCACCAAGGAGGCCGTGGAGCTGCGCGACGGCGACAAGAGTCGTTACCTGGGCAAGGGCGTGCGCAAGGCCGTGGCCAACGTCAACACCACGATCGCGGATGCGCTCGCGGGTTTCGACGGCGCCGACCAGGAAGGCCTGGACCGCAAGCTGATCAACCTCGACGGCACCGAAAACAAGGGCCGCCTCGGCGCCAACGCCCTGCTGGGCGTGTCGATGGCCAATGCCCATGCCGTCGCTGCCGCCCGCGGCCTGCCGCTGTGGAAGCATCTTGCCGCCGGCCGCGAGCCGGTGCTGCCGGTGCCGATGATGAACATCATCAATGGCGGTGCGCACGCCGACAACAACGTGGACATGCAGGAATTCATGGTGCTGCCGGTGGGCTTCGAGAGCTTCTCCGAAGCCCTGCGCGCCGGCACCGAGGTCTTCCACGCGCTCAAGTCCGTGCTCAAGGGCAAGGGGCTGGGCACCGCAGTCGGCGACGAGGGTGGTTTCGCGCCTGACCTTCGATCGAACGAGGAAGCGATCGAGGTCATCCTCGAAGCGATCGGCAAGGCCGGCCACCGCGCCGGCGAGGACATCCTGCTTGGCCTGGACGTGGCCAGCTCGGAGTTCTTCGACAACGGCAAGTACAACCTGGTGGGCGAGGGCAAACGCCTTTCCCCGGAGCAGTTCGTTGATTTCCTGGCCGGCTGGAGCGCGCAGTACCCGATCATCACGATCGAGGACGGCATGGCCGAAAACGACTGGGACGGCTGGAAGCTGCTCACCCAGCGCCTGTCGGGCAAGGTGCAGCTGGTTGGCGACGACCTGTTCGTCACCAACCCGAAGATCTTCCGCGACGGCATCGACCAGGGCGTCGCCAACGCCATCCTGATCAAGGTCAACCAGATCGGCACCCTCACCGAGACCCTGGAAGCGATCGCCATGGCCGACGCCGCCAACTATGCGGCGGTGGTCTCGCATCGTTCCGGAGAAACCGAGGACACCACGATCGCCGACATCGCGGTGGCCACCACGGCGACCCAGATCAAGACCGGCTCGCTCTGCCGGAGCGACCGCGTGGCCAAGTACAACCAGCTGCTGCGCATCGAGGAAGCCCTGGGCGACCAGGCGCGCTACGCCGGCCACGACGCTTTCGTCAGCCTCAAGCGCTGAGTCCCGTCCTTGCGCCGCTGGTGGCCAATCGCCCTGCTGTTGCTGGCCCTGATGGGCCTGCAGGCCAAGTTCTGGTGGGGTGACGGTGGGCTGCGCGAGGCGCGGGCATTGGAGGCGCGGGTCGAGGAGCAGCGGCGCGAGAACGCCCGACTGCAGCAGCGCAATGATGCGCTGTCGGCCGAAGTCGAAGACCTGAAATCCGGCGAAGCCGCCGTCGAGGACCGCGCCCGCAGCGAGCTGGGCATGGTGCGGCCGGGCGAGGTGTTCTACCGCGTCGTCGAGCCCGCCCCGGCCGGCCCCGAGGCTGCGCCACCGGCCGAGGACGGCCAATGACCTGGGCGATCGTGCCCGCCGCGGGCCGCGGCAGCCGCTTCGGCGGGGGCACGCCCAAGCAGTACCTGGCGTTGGCCGGCCGGAGCGTCATCGAACACAGCCTGCGCGCGGTGCTCGACCATCCCGACGTCGACGGCGTGATGGTGGCCCTGGCCCAGGACGACGTGGCCTGGCCGGGCTGGCGCGAGATCGGCGGCAAACCGGTGCTCACCTGCGTCGGGGGCGGCGAACGTGCCGATTCCGTGCTGGCGGCGCTGCATGCGCTGCCGGCCACGATCAGCGAAGACCAGTGGCTGTTGGTGCACGATGCGGCACGGCCCTGCCTGCACAAACAGGACCTGGCCCGGCTGCTGGCCGAGGGCCGTGAGGACGCCGTCGGTGCGCTGCTGGCGGCGCCGGTCCGCGACACGCTCAAGCGCGCCGACGACCATCGCCGTTGCCTGGGCACGGAACCGCGCGAGGCGCTCTGGCGCGCGCTGACGCCGCAGCTGTTCCGCCGCGGCGGCCTGACCCGGGCGCTCGCGGCGGCCCATCGCAGCGGCATCCGCGTTACCGACGAAGCGATGGCCGTCGAACGCCTGGGCCTCAAGCCCCGCCTGGTCGAAGGCCGCGACGACAACCTCAAGATCACCACCCCCGCCGACCTCGCGCTAGCGGAATTCATTCTTTCGAAAGCAGGCACATGACCGACATCCGGATTGGCCAGGGTTATGACGTGCACGCGTTCGGCGACGGCGACCACGTCGTGGTCGGC
>CAXAYM010000247.1:0-4120 GCA_963973175.1 uncultured Arenimonas sp. | reverse complement strand
GATTCGGTCGAGAACGGCAGCGCCGCCGACAAGGCAGGCATTCGTCCCGGCGACGTGATCATCCGCTTCAATGGCCGCGAGGTGCCGCGCTCGGCCTCGCTGCCGCCGATGGTCGGCGCGCTGCCGCCGGGCAGCCGGGCGACGGTGACCGTGATGCGCGAGGGCAAGGCCCGCGACCTGGTGGTGACGCTGTCCGCGCTGGAGATGGCCGCCGCGGCCGCGCCGGCGGGCGAGGGCCGCCCGGCCACCCCGGAAGCCGCCGCCAACCCGCTGGGCCTGGAAGTCGAGGCCCTGGACGCCGCGGCGCGCTCGGCCATGGGCCTGGGCGCCGGCGAGGGCGTGCTGGTGTCCCGGGTCACCGGGCTGGCCGCGCGGCAGGCCGGGCTCGCCCCGGGGGATGTGATCCTGCGGGTCGGCCAGGACGAGGTGGGTTCGGTGGCCGAGTTCGAGGCCGCCGCCGAAGGCCTGGAGGCCGGCGACGAGGTCCGGCTGCTGGTCCGCAATGCCCGGAGCACCGGCTTCGTCAGCTTCGTGCTGCGCTGAGTTCCCGCGTCCCCCGGCCGGCCCCAGGGGCCGGACCGGGGGCGCTGTGCGATAATGGCGCGTTTATGGCCACGAACCGGTAGTCACTCCGCCCCGCATGCAGCACATACGCAATTTTTCCATCATCGCCCACGTGGACCACGGCAAGTCCACGCTCGCCGACCGCATCATCCAGCTGTGCGGCGGCCTGCAGGCGCGCGAGATGGAGGCCCAGGTGCTCGACTCCAATCCGATCGAGCGCGAGCGTGGCATCACCATCAAGGCCCAGTCGGTGTCGCTGCCCTACACGGCGAAGGACGGCGTCACCTACCAGCTCAACTTCATCGACACGCCGGGCCACGTCGACTTCAGCTATGAGGTCAGCCGCTCGCTGGCGGCCTGCGAAGGCGCGCTGCTGGTGGTGGACGCGGCGCAGGGCGTCGAGGCGCAGTCGGTGGCCAACTGCTACACCGCGGTCGAACAGGGCCTGGAAGTTGTCCCGGTGCTCAACAAGATCGACCTGCCGACGGCCGACATCGAGCGCGCCAAGGCCGAGATCGAGGCCGTGATCGGCATCGACGCGGCCGACGCGGTCGCGATCAGCGCCAAGACCGGACTGAATGTGCAGGACGTGCTGGAGGCGATCGTCAAGCGCATCCCGCCGCCGAAGCCGCGCGACACGGACAAGCTGCAGGCGCTGATCATCGACTCGTGGTTCGACAATTACCTGGGCGTGGTGTCGCTTGTGCGCGTGATGCAGGGCGAGATCAAGGCGGGTGACAAGCTCCTGGTGATGTCGACCGGCCGCACCCACCAGGTCGACCAGGTCGGCGTGTTCACCCCCAAGCGCAAGCTGCTCGACAAGCTCGGCGCCGGCGAGGTGGGCTGGATCAATGCCTCGATCAAGGACGTGCACGGCGCGCCGGTCGGCGACACCCTGACCCTGGCCGGCGACCCGGCGCCCAAGCCGCTGCCGGGCTTCCAGGAGATGCAGCCGCGCGTGTTCGCCGGGCTGTTTCCCGTGGACGCCGACGACTACCCGTCGCTGCGCGAGGCCCTGGAAAAGCTGCGCCTCAACGATGCCGCGCTGCGTTTCGAACCGGAAAGCTCGGAAGCCATGGGCTTCGGCTTCCGCTGCGGCTTCCTCGGCATGCTGCACATGGAGATCGTGCAGGAGCGCCTGGAACGCGAGTACGACCTCAACCTGATCAGCACCGCCCCCACGGTCATCTACGAGGTGCTGACCACCGACGGCAGCATCCTGCCGCTGGACAATCCGTCCAAGCTGCCGCCGGTCAACAAGATCGACGAGATCCGGGAGCCGATCATCCGCGCCAACATCCTCACGCCCGAGGAATACATCGGCAACATCATCAAGCTCTGCGAGGAGAAGCGCGGGCGCCAGATCGGCATCACCTACCTCGGTTCCCAGGTGCAGATCAGCTACGAGCTGCCGATGGCCGAGGTGGTGCTGGACTTCTTCGACCGCCTCAAGTCGGTGTCGCGCGGCTACGCCTCGCTCGACTACCACTTCGAGCGCTTCGAGGCGGGCCCCTTCGTGCGGGTGGACACCCTGATCAACGGCGACAAGGTCGATGCGCTGTCGCTGATCGTGCACCGCAGCCATGCCGACCGCCGGGGGCGGGAGCTTTGCGAGAAGATGCGCGAGCTCATCCCGCGCCAGATGTTCGACGTGGCCATCCAGGCGGCCATCGGTTCGCAGATCATCTCCCGCTCGACGGTCAAGGCCATGCGCAAGAACGTGCTGGCCAAGTGTTACGGCGGTGACGCGACCCGCAAGAAGAAGCTGCTGGAGAAGCAGAAGGAAGGCAAGAAGCGTATGAAGCAGGTCGGCCGCGTGGAAATCCCGCAGGAAGCCTTCCTGGCCGTGCTCCAGATGGACAACAAGTAGGCGGCCCCCGCCGCGAGGAAACCACCCGCGTGAAAATCGACCTTGCCCTGATCCTGACATCCCTGGCCGCGCTGACCGGACTGGTCTGGCTCATCGACCGCCTGGCCTTCGCGCCACGGCGTCGGCTGATGCAGGCCGAAGGCGAGGAAGTGCACGAGCCGGCGGTGGTGGACTACGCCCGCCAGCTGTTCCCGATCATCTTCATCGTGCTGGTGCTGCGCAGCTTCCTGGCCGAACCCTTCCGCATCCCGTCCAGTTCGATGATGCCGACCCTGCTGGTCGGCGACTTCATCCTGGTCAACAAGTTCGCCTACGGCATCCGCCTGCCGGTGATCAACACCAAGATCATCGACGTCGGCGCCCCCGAGCGCGGCGACGTGGTGGTGTTCCGGTACCCCGGCATGGGGCCGGACGACCCGACGGCCGGTGCCGATTACATCAAGCGCATCGTTGGCCTGCCCGGCGACCGGATCACGTTCCGCGACCAGATGCTCTACATCAACGGCGAGCCGGTGCCCAAGCAGGCGGACGGCGTCTACGTGGGCTCGGGCCAGGGCCGCGCCATGACCGGCGCCACCCGCTTCGAGGTCGACCTGGACGGCCGGGTCCACGCAACGCTGGAAACCAGCCCGTTTTCCAGCCCCCGGGCCGAAGGCGCCTGGGAGGTGCCGGAAGGCCACTACTTCGCCATGGGCGACAACCGGGACCGCAGCGAAGACAGCCGCTACTGGGGCTTCGTCCCGGAAGAGAACCTGGTGGGCAAGGCGTTCGCCATCTGGCTCAACTGCGAGGGCTGGTTCTGCTCCGGGGCGTTTGACTACACCCGGATTGGCGATACCATCCGCTGAATGGGGCAATCCCCGGGGGAGTGGACATGGTTAGCAAGCTGCGTGGCATGACATTGATGAGCTTCATGATCGTCCTGGTGGTGGTGGGTTTCTTCGCCCTGATCGTGATGAAGCTGTTCCCGATGTACAGCGAGTACTACAGCCTCAAGGGCGTGATGGAGGAGTACGCGGCACAGCCGAACTCGGCTTCCCTCGCGGGTGGCCAGGTCTGGCAGGAGCTCGAGCGCAGGTTCGACATCGCCTACGTGGATTCGGTCAAGCGCGAACACGTCAAGGTGTCCCGCGACGGCGGCGTCAGCCGGCTCAACATTGCCTACGAGGTGCGCGTGCCGATGTTCGGCAACCTCGACGTGGTGGGCAAGTTCGACAACACCGTCGACCTGAGCGGCCGCCCGAGCCAGTGACCGACCCGCTCGGTCACCGTTTCAGCAAACCTGAACTGCTGCAACAGGCCCTCCGGCACCGCAGCGCCGGATCGCCGCACAACGAACGCCTGGAATTCCTCGGTGACGCCCTGGTCAACCTGGTCGTCGCCGAGGCGCTGTACCAGCGTTGGCCCAAGGCCGACGAGGGGACGCTGACCCGGGCCCGTGCCAGCCTGGTGCGCGAGTCCTCGCTGGCCGAACTGGCGCGCCGCCTGCAGCTGGGCGACCGGCTCGAGCTGGGGCCGGGGGAAATGAAGAGCGGCGGCCACCGCCGCGATTCGATCCTCGCCGACGCCGTCGAGGCCATCATCGGCGCGGTGCACCTGGATGCCGGTTTCGAGGCCTGCCGCGAGGTGGTGCTGGCCTGGTTCGACGAGGCCCTGGACCAACTGCCCACCGGCAAGGCCGACAAG
>CAXAYM010000246.1:0-4137 GCA_963973175.1 uncultured Arenimonas sp. | reverse complement strand
CTCCTGAAGACGAACGAGCCGTTCGGCGCCGATGCCGCCGACGCCCTGGCCGTGCTGGCCCTGGCCAAGCTGGGCAGCTGCGTGGACGGCAACGGCGACGTGCCGCTGGACGTCGCGCCGCTGTTCGAAACCGTGGACGACCTCGACAACGCCGCCGACACCCTGCGTTCGCTGTTCGCCGACCCGGTCTACCGCGCGCACCTGCGTCGCCGCGGCGACCGCCAGGTCGTGATGCTGGGTTATTCGGACAGCGCCAAGGACGGGGGCCTGGTCGCCTCGCGCTGGGCCCTGCAGCAGACCCAGGTGGCGCTGACCTCACTGGCCGCCGAAGCCGGCGTGCGCATCGCGTTTTTCCACGGCCGCGGCGGTTCGCTCTCGCGCGGTGGCGGCAAGACCGGGCGTGCCGTGATCGCCGCGCCGCGCGGTTCGGTCGATGGCTACCTGCGGCTGACCGAGCAGGGCGAAGTGATCCATCGCAAGTACGGCATCCGCGCCATCGCGCTGCGCAACCTCGAACAGGCCACCGGCGCCGTGCTGCGCGCGACCCTGCGCCCGCGCCAGCCCGAGCCGCGCGAGGCCCGGTGGCGGGAAATGGCGGCGCACATCGCCGCCACCGCGCGCGCCCATTACCGCGGCCTGGTCTACGAGAGCGAAGGTTTCGTGCCTTATTTCCGCGACGCCACGCCGATCGACGTGATCGAGCGCCTGCGCATTGGCTCCCGGCCCAGCAAGCGTGGCAATGCCGGCGGCGTGTCCTCGCTGCGTGCGATTCCCTGGGTCTTCGCCTGGTCGCAGAACCGCTGCGGCCTGACGGCCTGGCTGGGCGTGGGCACCGGGCTGGCCGAAGGCATTGCCCGTTACGGCCAGGACGCCGTGGCGGAGATGGCCCGCGACTGGCCGTTCTTCGCCACCCTGGTGGACGACGTCGAGATGGTGCTGGCCAAGTCCGACCTGGGGATTTTCGAACGCTATTCGCAGCTGGCCGGCGAGGCGCATGCGCGCTTCTTCCCGGGCATCGCGGAGGAGTTCGCGCGCACCCGAGAGGTCATCCTGGCGATCAAGGACAGCCCGCGCCTGCTCGACGGTGATTTCCGGCTGCGCCAGTCGATCCGGCTGCGCAATCCCTACGTCGATCCGATCAGCCTGCTGCAGGTGGACCTGCTGGCCCGCTGGCGCGCCGAAGGCCGGCCCGAGGAGGGGCCGCTTTTCCACGCGCTGGTGACCACCGTCAACGGTATCGCCGCCGGCGTGCAGAACACCGGCTAGGGGTTGCGCACGTCGGCAAGCACCCAATGCTCGCCGGCCAGCCACTTCAGCCGCTGCTTGAGGATGCCGCTGGAAATCGAGGTGGTGGCGTGCAGTTCGATCGTCAGGTCTTCCTGCTTGCCGACCACGGTGGCCGCCGGGTCGGTGGCGCCCAGCGCCTCGTCCACCTCGTCCGGATCCTCCTGCATCGCCCGCCAGCGCTGGAACAGCGTGTCTTCGCGCAGGGCCGCCTGCAGTTCCTCCGCCAGGCCGTCGGCGCCGTCGGAGCGGAAGGACAGGCTGGGCTCGGCGCCGCGCGCCTCGGAGGGTTTCGGCAGGCGCAGGATGTATTTGACGGCCATCAGGCTTCTCCTTGGTTTGCATCGGCGAATACCCCGAGAGTACCCCGCGTTGCCTGCCGAAGGCTTGCTGGTGGCGGAACCGGCCGCCCAAGTGCGTGGATAGATGCACCCACCACGAACCGGAGCCGGCCATGCGCCTTGTCCCACTCGCCCTCGTTCCTGCGATTGCACTGCTGGCTGCCTGCAGCGGCGACAAGGCCGCCGACGCGCCGTCCGGAAACACCAGCAAGGCGGCCGCGATCGTTGCCGCGGCGGCCGATCAGGCGCGGCAGCCCGCAGGAAAACCCGGCAACCGCCCGCTGGCCCAGCCGCTGCCTGGCGGCGTCGTGCCCGATTTCGCCTACAACGCCACCGTGGACATGACCTCGACCGCCGGCATGAGCATGCGCCAGATCCACCTCGACCTACCCGGGCTCGACGCCCAGGCGGCCATCGACCAATTGTCGGCGCAGTTCGAAGCCGCGGGCCTGGCGCTTGGCGAGCAGGCCCGGGAGAAAAACACCCTGGTGCGTGCGGCCTGGACGCCCGTCGAAGGCGGCGCCCGCGGCCTGGCCGTCGTTGACGCCGGTGGCAGCCACATCGTAATGATGGCGACCGACTACGAAGCCGACCACAGCCGCCGCGACGACGGCTACGTCGCCGCGCTGCGGCTGCAGGTCAACACCCGATAGTTGCGGGGCCGGCCGGCGTCATCACACCCGCCCGGGGTCCGACCGGTGCCGCCACGCGCGCCAGGCGCACCAGGCGACGGCCAGCAGGATGCCCGTGGCCACGCCGGCCATGAGCCATTCGCGGTGCAGCAGATGGGTGCCGACCGCGCCCAGCATCAGGAGGGCCAGGCACAGGGCCGCCAGGGCGGACAGCCGGCGCTGGAGCAGGCCCACGGCACCCGCCAGCTCCAGTGCGCCGGTGAGGTACATGAATTCCAGCGGATAACCCCAGCGCGCGAAGGCTTCGGTTTCGAACGGCAGCGCAAGCAGCTTGGCTCCTCCCGACAGCGCGAAGACCAGGGCGAGCAGGTAGCAAAGAACCCTAGGCACCGGGGTGCCGGTCCTGTCCGTCCGGTTCCCACAGGACGAACCGCCGTCCTCCTTTGCGCTTGGCGGCATACATGGCTTCGTCGGCGTGCCGGATCAGGGTGTCCGGATCCTTGCCATGGGCGGGGTAGAAAGCCGCGCCGATGCTTGCGCCGACCTGCAGCTGCTCGTCCTGCCAGGGCACCGGCAGGCACAGGGTGCGCACCAGGCGCGAAAGCACCGGACCGATCGATTCATCCGGGTCCACCGAGACGAGGATGGCCAGGAACTCGTCGCCGCCCAGGCGCGCGACCGTATCGCGCCCGCGCAGCTCCGATTTCATCCGGACGGCCATTTCCCGCAGCACGGCGTCGCCCGCCGCGTGGCCAAACTGGTCGTTGACCTGCTTGAACCCGTCGAGGTCGATGCCGAGTACCGCCACGCGCAGGCCGTCGCGCCGCGCGGCCTCGATCGCCATCTCCAGCCGGTCCCGTGCCAGGCGGCTCCGGGGCAGGCCGGTCAGGTCGTCGTGCAGCGCGAGGAACTCGATGCGCTCGTTCTTGTGCTCGATTTCACGCAGGAGATGTGCCGTGGAACGATGGTAGGTGCCATAGGCAAACAGGGTGACGCCGATGAAGGCGCCGGTGCCCAACACCAGGTTGCCCCAGGCGGCCGGGTCGCGCACGTAGTCATTGAGGTCGACGGTCAGCGGCAGCCCACCCATGATGAAGGCTGCCCCCGCCAGGGCCACGGCCAATACGGCAACCAGGCCCAGCACCAGGCTGGCGCGCAGGGAGTAGAGGGTGCTGGCGATCAAGGCGCTCAAGGCCAGCCAGTGCACGCCTGCGGCAGCCAGGCCGAACGTCAGCAGTCCCGGCAGGCCGACCAGCCAGAGCAACGCAAGGAACAGCCCCGACTTGAAGGACAGCGGCAGGCGGCGTCGCGTCAGCGCCACGCCGACCGTCACCGCGCCAAGCGCGAGGTGCCACCCGTAAACCGGCAGCCAGCCGGTCGACGCGGCGCGCGCGAGCGACACGGGAACGACGAGCAGGATGACCAGCCCCATGCCGACCCACAGGCGGTCGACGAATTGTTCGCGCAGGCCGACCAGTTCGCTGGCCGAGGCCAATCTGCCTTGAGGCTCGCTCCCGGGGCCGTCCAACGGCGGGATGCTCCTGCTCGGTTGCCTGCCCGGATTACGCGCCGCAGCCCGTCGGCCGTCAAGCGGCCCGCATTTCGTCGGATCCCCGGGCCATTGGGCCTCAGGACGCCGGCTTTTTCTCGGGCGCCAGGATGCCAATGCCCGGTTTGCGGGCCTTCTCCGCCGCAGGCGCAGGGTCCTCGGTACGGAAAGTGAAGTGATTGAAGTAGGGGAGCCTGGGCGGCGCCGGCACGGCATGGCCTTCCAGGGCCGTGGCCAGGCAGGCCGCGAACGGAGTACGCGGTTCCAGCGCCAGCTCGTAGCGGGAGGGGCTGCGGAAATGGAAATAACCATGCAGGTCGTGCGGACCCTC
>CAXAYM010000245.1:0-4138 GCA_963973175.1 uncultured Arenimonas sp. | reverse complement strand
CCGGTCTTCGGGTCGGTGCCCAGCTGGCGGGCGCCGGTGGCCTCGGTGCGGTCCACGGACTCGCTCTTTTCGTCCACCGTGGTCTTGAACGGCTTCCAGAACCGCTCCATCAGCGGCACCCAGGCGGTTTCGCCGGCGGCCACGGAATCGAGCTCGTCCTCGAGCTTGGCGGTGAAGTCGTAATCGACGTACTGGGTGAAGTGGCTGGTCAGGAAGTTGGCCACTGCGCGGCCGACGTCGCTGGGCCGGAAGCGCCGGTTGTCCAGGTAGACGTACTCACGGCCCTGCAGCACCTGGATGATGCTGGCATAGGTGGAGGGGCGGCCGATGCCGTATTCCTCGAGCGCCTTCACCAGCGAGGCTTCCGAGAACCGCGGCGGCGGCTCGGTGAAGTGCTGGTCGGTGTGGATGCTGCCCAGGGGCACGGTCTGGCCGGTTTTCATCGGCGGCAGCTTGCGGCCCTCGTCGTCGTCCTCGGCGGCCTTCTGGTCCTTGCCTTCTTCGTACACGGCCAGGAAGCCGGGATCGACCACCGTCGTGCCGCTGGCGCGGAACCCATGCTCGCTGCCGGCGGCGAGTTCCACCGACACGGTATTGAGGGTGGCCGGCACCATCTGGCAGGCAACGGTGCGCTTCCAGATCAGCTCGTAAAGGCGGCGGCCGTCGTCGTCGAGGTACTTGGCCACCGAGGCCGGCGTGCGCAGGGCCGAGGTCGGACGGATGGCCTCGTGCGCTTCCTGGGCATTCTTGGACTTGGACTTGTATTCGTTGGGCTTGTCCGGCACCGCCTGGGTGCCGAAATCGCGGGCGATGACGTCGCGGATCTCCGAGACCGCATCCACCGAAAGGCTGACCGAGTCGGTACGCATGTAGCTGATCAGGCCGACGGTGCCTTCCTCGCCGATCGCCACGCCTTCATAAAGCTTCTGCGCCACCCGCATGGTGCGCGAGGTGGTGAAGCCGAGCTTGCGCGCGGCCTCCTGCTGCAGCGTCGAGGTGATGAACGGCGGCGCCGGGCGGCGCTTGCGCTCCTTGCTGATGACATCGGTGACCCGCAGGGCGTCGCCGGCCGCCTTGACCAGGCGCTCGCGGGCCGCCTGGGCGTCCTCGGTGTTGGTCAGCGTGAACTGCTCGAACTTCTTGCCGTCGAGCTTCACCAGCCGGGCCGTGAAGCCCTGCTGCGGATGGTTCATCTCGGCCTCGACGCTCCAGTACTCACGCGGCACGAAGGCTTCGATCTCTTCCTCGCGCTCGACGATCATGCGCAGCGCCGGCGACTGGACGCGCCCGGCCGACAGGCCGCGCTGCACCTTGCGCCACAGCACCGGCGAAAGATTGAAGCCGACCAGATAGTCCAGCGCGCGCCGGGCCTGCTGGGCGTCCACCAAGTCACCGGCGACCTGGCGCGGGTTGTCCACGGCCGCCTTGATCGCGCGCGGCGTGATTTCGGTGAACACCACGCGGTGCAGGGCGCGGTCCTTGAGCAGGCCGCGTTCCTTGAGGATCTCGGAGATGTGCCAGCTGATCGCCTCGCCCTCGCGATCCGGGTCGGTGGCCAGGTAGATGGCGGTGGCGGCCTTGGCAGCCTTGGCGATGGCCTCGACGTGCTTCTGGTTCTTTTCGATCAGTTCGTAGCGCATCGCGAACCCGTTCTCCGGGTCCACCGCGCCTTCCTTGGGCACCAGGTCGCGGACGTGGCCGTACGAGGCCAGGACGTGGAAGTCCTTGCCCAGGTACTTGTTGATCGTCTTGGCCTTGGCGGGCGATTCGACGATGAGTAGGTTCTTGGCCATGCCGGGGGTTGCTCCAGGGCGGGCCCGGTTTCGGGCCGCCCAGATGGCGCGGCCCGCGGGGGACGCGGGCCGGGGGTTCTTTTTTTCATTAAGGCACCACTCCGGCCGGGCCTGTCAAGCAAGGGCCGGGACTGGAGGGGCGGCGCCGGCCTATTTGCAGGTGCTGGGCAGCAGCTTCTCGGGAATGCCCTCGGCCGAGCAGGTCGGCCCTTCCGGGCCCTGGTCGCCACCCACGTACAGCACGCCGCCGGCCGCAGTCTTGAGCCGGGGGTGGTCGCGCAGGGTCACGGCGATTTCGCAGGTACCGTCGGCGTTTTCGATGACCAGGATCTCCTGGATGTCCGGACTCGCCGGGGCGCCCAGGCCCAGTTCGGCGGCATCACGCGGGCAGCGGTCGGTATTGGCTTTGAATTCAAGCACCTGGCGCCAGGCCGCGCTGCCCTCGACGTAGGCGGCGGTGAGCTTCGAACGCCCCAGGTAGTCCTGGTAGGCGGGCACGGCGATCGCGGCCAGGATGGCCAGCACCGACACCGCGCCCATCACCATCACGCCCGCGACCAGGGCGACGAGGCAGCCGTTCAGTTCGCGGACCTGGCGCCCGGGCTGGTCGGTGTAGGCCCATTTGTCGACCACGAAGGTGCCGGCCATCAGGTCGTGCAGGGCCTGCTTGCGCCGGGTCCAGCCGGCCATGAAAAAGCCGATGTACAGGATCAGGTAGGAGACGATCGAGCCGGCCCAGCGCGCCGTCGCCCGGCCGAAACCGAGGCGCCGGCCCTGGCCGTCGACGACCTTGATGCCCAGCGCCAGCTTGCCGACAGTGGCCTGGAGCTTTGAACTCTCCATGCCGGCGTAATAGGCCAGGCTGAGCACCGGGTAGAACAGGTAGACCAGCGCCATCCCGACCAGGAAGCCGTCGTCCTTGAAATCCTGGCCCGCGGCCACGATCGCCAGCGCCACCATGCCGATCATCAGCACCACGTAATAAACGCTGCCGATCAGCATGGAATCGATCAGGTAGGCGCCCAGCCGGCGGACGAAACCGGCGTCGACGACGTCGTCGATGTTCGCCGTGGCGTCGCTGCCATGGGTCGTGGTGGCGGGGCCGGAGCCCGGCTCAGCGCCCGGCAGCGGAAGGGCTGGCGGCGGTGCCGGCAGTTCGCCCAGGTGCCGTTCCAGCGGCACCCACTGGGGCAGGCCGTCGCGCCAGACCAGGGTGTCGCGGTTGACCCGGCCCTGGCGGAAGGCCGCGGCCAGGTCTTCGGCGGACACCGGACCCTGCCGGTTATGGCCGGCATCCACGTAGTACCACGCGCTCATCCCGTCCTGGCTCCCTGGCGCCCTGCGCCCTGTGCAAATGAAAACGCCCGGCCGTGCCGGGCGTCTTCACAAGGGTAATCGCGAAACCGGGTTCAGTGAACCGGCTCGGGCTCGTCCTCGAACATCTGGCTTTCCATCCAGGCGTAGGCGGCTTCCGAGCCGGGCTGGTTGAACAGCACCATCAGCACGACCCACTTGATGTCGTCCACGTCCACTTCGTCCTGGTCCAGGGCCATCACCCGGTCGAGCACCAGTTCGCGCTGGTCGGCGTCGAGCACGCCGCTGTGTTCGAGGAACATCAGGAAACCGCGGCAATCCGCGTCCAGGCGATCGAGTTCAGGCTCGGAATACACCCGCACCGGCACCTGCAGGCGCGGCGTGGCCACGACCGGGCGCTGGCGCGCCAGCTCGTCGAGCCAGTCGAAGGCCTTGTTGATCTCGGAAGGGCTGAAACCGGCCTGGATCAGGCCGTTCTGGAGCGAATCGCGGTCCCGGACGGCGTCGGGGTCGTCGTAGAAATAGTGTTCGAACAGGTACAGCAGGACATCCAGTATGGTCTCTTTCATTACCCTCAGCCTGCGCCAATCGGCGCGATGGGAAGGTCAGGGGTGCCGGGCGAAGCGGCCATTGTCGGCGACCACCCGCCCTTCCAACTCCATGACCAGCAGCATGGAGGACAGTTCGGCCACCGTCAATCCTGTGCGCCGGACCAGTTCATCCAAAGGGGTGGGGTCGTGGCCCAGGGCGGACCACAAGCGCTTGTGGTCCGCGGTGGGGCCCGGCTGTCCGGCGGCTGAGCGGCTGGCGGACGCCGTGGCAGGGTCCCCGCCGGGGGTCCGGGTGGGTTCCAGGCGGCTGCGCAGGTCGGCCGCCAGCCGGGCGGCCAGCGGCTCCAGGGCCTCGACGACCTGGTCCGGCGTCTCGACCAGGGTGGCGCCGTCCCGGATCAGGCGGTGGCAGCCGCGGGCCACCGGGTTGTCCACCGAGCCGGGCAGGGCGAACACATCGCGGCCGGCCTCGGCGGCCAG
>CAXAYM010000244.1:0-4171 GCA_963973175.1 uncultured Arenimonas sp. | reverse complement strand
GGCCACCGTCGCCGCGACCACCTCCCGCCCTGCGGCGACTGCCCCGGCGCCCCCGCCCCCGACCCCCGCGCCGGCCCCGCCGTCATCGTCCCGCCGGCCCGTCCAGTCCACAACCACGCTGGCCGAGGCTTCAAGCCCGGCCCCCGCGACGCCGGTGGATCCCGCCCCCGTCGAAGCCGCCCCGCCTCCCGCCCCACCCCCCATCACCGAATCCGCCGCCCAGTTCCTTCTCGACCAGTTCACCACCGCTTATGCCCGCGGCGACTTGCCGGGCCTGATGCGCCTGTTCGCCAGCGACGCCACCAACAACCGGGGCGGCCGCGACGCCATCGCCTACGATTACCAGGAACTGTTCGACCAGACCCGCAAGCGCCAGCTGCTGCTGCAGCGCCAGGGCTGGCTGCAATCGGGCAACACCGCCACCGTGCTGGCCAGCTTCGAAGCCCGGGTGACCCCCGCGGGCGGCCTGATCTCGCGCAGCAGCCGGGGCAATATCCGGTTCGACCTGGGCTGGGAAAACGGCAGCCTGCGCATCCGCGGGGTCCGGCATGATGAGGAATAAGCCGCTCTGGCTCTGGTTCGCGTTGCTGGGCCTGGCCTGGCTGGCCTGGCGGGTGCTCAGCCTGGGCCTGGCCGACCACTACGCCGAATCCGACCCCCAGCGCGCCCTGGCCTGGCGCGACGACCACCCCCTGGCCCTGTTCCGCGCGGCCGAGCAGGCCGCCGCCGACCCGGCCCGGGCCGAAGAAGCCGCCGACCTGGCGCGCCGAGCCCTGCGCAGCGACCCGCTGGACGGCCGCCCCTACCGGGTGCTGGCCAACCTGGCCCTGGCCAAGGGCGACCGCAAGAAGGCCCTCCAGCTGTTCACCGTGGCCGCCCACCGCGCCCCGCGCGACCCGTACGCCCATGTCTTCCTGATCGAACACCACCTGCGCGGCAACCGACCGGCCGAGGCGCTGCTGCACCTGGATACCTTGCTGCGGGTGCATCCCCGCGAAATCCGCCGCTTCGAACCGATGCTGGTGGCCCTGGCTTCGACACCCGCAGCGCACGACGCGCTGGCCGCCGCCCTGGCCAAGCAGCCGCCTTGGCGGGCCTCGGTACTGCGGCTGGCCAGTACCAAAGCGACCGACCTCGATGCCGTGGCTCCCCTGTTCGATGTCGTACGCCGCACCGAGGGCGGTCTGTCGGACGCCGAGCTCGGCCCCTGGCTCGACCGCCTGGTACGCGAGGGCAGGGTGGGGCAGGCTTACCTGTTGTGGGTATCCAACCTGCCGCCCGAGCGCCTGGCCTCGGTAGGCAACATCTTCAACGGCAGCTTCGAAGAGCCACCCGAACCGGTGGGCTTCGGCTGGCGATTTGGTCGGGTGGCTGGCGCGCGCATCGAACGCCTTGGCGGCCCGGGCGTCGTGGGCGAACGGGCCCTGCGGGTAGCCTTCGAATACCGACGGGTGCCGTTCAACCATGTGCGGCAGATGCTGGCCGTGCCCCCGGGCCGTTACCGCCTGGCCTTGCAGGCGCGTGCCGACGGCCTGCGCACCGGGCCGGGACTGGTCTGGGAAGTCAGCTGCGTCAACGGCGGCAAGTCCCTGGCCCGGACCCCGCCGCTTCGGGGCCAGTCCCCCTGGCACGAGCTGGACGTGGAATTCGAGATCCCGGAGGGCTGCGAGGGGCAGTGGCTGGCCCTGCGGCTGCCGGCCCGGATCGAAGCTGAACAGCAGATCGGCGGCCGGGCCTGGTTTGATGACCTGAAACTGACCCGAATCCCGTGATTTGACTTGAAACCGACACACCACCCGGCGTAACCTGCCGGTGCGTGTCCCCCCGACCGTCTGGAAGGAGCCCCACCATGAAGCGCTTGAGTGTCCTGATCGCAGCCTCCCTGCTGGCCGTGCCGGCGTTTGCTGCTGATTCCGTGGCCACCCTGTCTTCGCAGGAAGGCACCGTGCTCGTGAACCAGGGCGAAGAATTCACCACCGCCAGCGAGAACCAGGCCCTGATGGCCGGCGACCGCGTGATGCTGATGGAAAACGCCACCGCCGAACTCACCTTCACCGACGGCTGCGCGCTGCCGCTGGTGGCCGGTTCGATGGTGGAGATCCCCGCCGTGTCGCCTTGCGCCGGTGGCGTCGCCAAGACCCAGAACGTCGGCCCGACCTACGCGCAGGCCCCGGGCTCGCGCGCCTCGGACGATGACAACACCGCCGAGTACCTGATCTTTGGTGGTGCGCTCGCGTACATCATGTACGAAGTGATCGACGACAATTACAGCAAGACCCCGCCGCCGCCGCCGCCGCCGATCAGCCCCTGATCCGCAGCGATTGCGTGACAAGAAAAGGCCACCCCTCGGGTGGCCTTTTTTATTGGCGCCGCTTGCGTGCTGAGGTATCCGCGAGGGTGGCGAAGAAACAGGTGTCCGCTATGATCCGGTGACGTCGTTCACAAGTTGCTGACGTATCCCGGACGCCCGCATGCCAAACCTGTTCAATACATCGCAGCTTCAATTCGGCCTGGCCTGCCTGGTGCTGGCGGGCGCGCTGGTGCTTGGCGGTGGGCAGGGTACGCCGGGCGACAGTGTGGTGCAGATGGGTGCGCTGGTTCTGGTCGGCATTTGCCTTTGGCGCCACGCGGCGGAACCCGAAGCACGGCTGCCGCGACGCGCTTGGATCGCTGCGGTTCCCTTGGCCCTTGCGCTGCTGATGTTGATGCCATTGCCGGGCAGTGCCTGGGGCTGGGCAGACGCCCGACCCGTGATCGCCGCGGAATTGGCGAGCGCGGGCGTGGGCCCCGCGCATCGCTGGAGCCTGGTGCCGGTGGCCAGCGAACTTTCGCTGCACTGGTTGTTGACGCCCGTGGGACTGTTCCTGGCGACGCTTCAGTTGCAGAACCTCCAGCGCAAGCGGCTGCTCGCTATGGTGGTGGCGGTGGCCGCCATCAGCGTGGTGCTGGGTTTTGCGCAGCTCTTCGGAGGCACCCAGAGCGCGCTGCGCTTTTACGAAATCACCAACGCCGGCGCCTCGGTCGGCTTCTTCGCCAACCGGAACCACTTCGCCAGCCTGCTGGCCGTTTCCCTTCCGCTGGTGGTGGTGGGCACGATGGCCTGGTACCAGCGGCGCGAGTCGGGGAGTCCCGCTACCTGGCTGGGCATTGCGGCCGGCATTGGGCTCGTGGCGCTCTTCATCCTGGGTATCGCGATCACCCGGTCCCGTGCGGGGCTGATGCTGGGCATGCTGGGCCTGCTGCTCTGCCTGCCCGTGGTGTTGCGCATGCGTCGCCGTCGCGGGACGCGTCGCACGCTTTTGCTGGCACTGGTCCTTGGATTCACGCTGGTGATGCAGTTCGCGCTGTTCGGCATTCTGCAGCGGCTGGAGCAGGATCCCCTGGATGACGCACGCATCAGCATGCTGCCCGCAGTGGTCCAGACGGCGCAGGTCCACAGTCCATGGGGTTCCGGGCCGGGTGGGTTTCGCCGGGCTTTTGAGGCCAGGGATCCCGCACCGCAATCGGACTACATCAACCACGCACACAATGACTGGCTGGAGCTCTGGGTGGAAACGGGACCCCTGGGGCTGGGCCTGGCGGGTTTGGGGGTAGTGGTCCTCGCGTTTGCGGGCTGGCGGGCCTGGCCCCGTGAGCCGGGCGCCACGGCGGCCAGCCATGCCGCGCCGGCCCTTGCCGCTGCGTTGGGACTGTGTTTCCTGGTTCTACATTCGCTCGGCGACTATCCGCTTCGGACTACGGCCCTGCTGGCCGTCGCCGGCCTTCTGGGCGGGATTGTGGCTGGCCGGGCAGGCGCCGGACATCGAAGGATTCATTTGTCCCTACCGGCGGATGAGGCTAAGGTGGCGTGACTGTTCAACTCGTGAACATTGGCCCCATGCCCCCCGTCGCCGATGAACTGAGCATCACCATCCTGCGCCGCCTGGCCGATTCGCCGGACGTGAACCAGCGTGAGCTGGCAAAGCATGCCGGCGTTTCCCTGGGTCGACTCAACTACGCCCTGCGCGCCCTGGTGGACAAGGGCTGGGTGAAGGTGGGCAACTTCAGCCGAAGCCAGCACAAGCTGGGCTACGCCTATCTGCTGACTCCTCGCGGCCTGGACGCCAAGGCCAAACTGACCAAAGCCTTCCTGGCCCGCAAGATGGGCGAGTACGACGCGCTGGCTTCGGCT
>CAXAYM010000243.1:0-4184 GCA_963973175.1 uncultured Arenimonas sp. | reverse complement strand
TGGATGCCTTGGGCGTACCACATCAGGGCCAGCAGGGCGCCGGCGAGGGCGCCGAAGCCGCCGAGGACGAGGTAGGGGAGGCGGCGGGTGGTGCGGGCGCTGAGGAGGGGTTCGGTGTGTTGGGTGGGGGGTGGGGTGAAGTGCTTCGCGCCTGAAGGCGCTCCTACAGGGGGCGGGGTGCCTTCGGGCGGGAGTTGGCCGAAGTCGTTGCGTTTGGCGTCGTAGGCGGCGCGTTTGTCGGGGGTGCGCAGGTCCTGCCAGGCGCGGTTTACGCGGTCGGCGTAGAGGGCTTCCCACTCGTCGGGGTTGCGGTCGGGGTGCAGCCAGCGCACCAGCCAGCGGTAGTGTTCCTTGATGCGGGCATCCGGCGTGTCGGGGTTGACGCCCAGCACGCGGTAGCTGTCGGTGCCGGGGGCGAACAGCAGCTGCTGCAGGTAGAAGGCCGAGGCCTCGGTCAGCTCGGCCGCGTCCGTGCCGGTGGCCGTGGCGCCCTGCTCCGCGGCGTTGCTGTCGCCGGCGGCGATGCGCACCACGTCCAGCACATCGTCGGGCAGCGGCCGGTGCCGCGCATTGGCCAGCAGGGCGGGTGCACGCCAGAACGCAAGAGCCTGGTCCAGCGCGTGCCCCACCCCTTCGTTCATCGCCGGTGGGCCAGCTTCTTGGTGTCGGCCTGGTTGCCGTAGGAGTAATAGTTGTAGCCGCCGTAGGCGTACCCGTAGCCGTATCCCGCGTGCTTGGCGCTGAACTTCGTCAACAGCGCGCCGATCACATGGGCCCGGGCCGCATGCAGACGCTTGAGCGCATTCTTGGCCACGCCGATGCGGGTCTCGCCCGCCTCCACCACCAGCAGCGTGCCATGCGCCAGGTTGGCCAGGATGGGGGCATCGGCCAGGCCCATCACCGGCGGGCCGTCGATGATCACCTGGTCGAACTTCTCGCTGGCGATCGACACCAGGCTCAACATCTTCGGGCCCATCAGCAGCTCGGCCGGGTTCGGGGGCAGCGGGCCGGTGGGCATGAACATCAGGCCGGGCATGTCGGTGGCCTGGATGACTTCCGTCGCCTTGGAAGCGCCCGCCAGGTAATTGGAAAGTCCGGCTTCATTGCTCTTGCCCAGGGTCCGGTGCAGCGAGGGATTGCGCAGGTCGCCGTCGATGATCAGTACCCGCTTGCCCAGCTGGGCGAAGTTCTTCGCCAGCGTCAGGGCGGTCGTGGACTTGCCTTCCGATGGCGTGGCGCTGGTCACCAGCAGGCAGCGGGGCACGCCGCTGTCGGTGGAGAATTGCAGCGCGGTGCGCACCGAACGATACGCCTCTGCGAAGGCGGAGCGCGGGTCTTCCAGCGCGCGCGCCGGCGTCATCGGCGCCTTCAGCAGCGGGATCACGCCCAGCACGGACATGCCCAACTGCTTCTCGACGTCCTCGGGAGACTTGAGCGTGTCGTCCAGGTATTCGAAGGCCAACGCCAGCAGCACGCCCAGCATCAGGCCGGCCAGCAGGCCGAGCGCGAGGTTGCGCGACAGGCTGGGCTTGAACTTGTAACCGCGCTGGGCGCGGTCGACCACCGCGATGTTGTTGCTGCTGACGCCGCCGGCCACGCCGATTTCCTTGTAGCGCTGCAGCAGGCCGTCGTAGAGCTGACGGTTGGTATCCACCTCACGCTTGAAGATGTTGTACTGGATCGAGCGGCTCTGCAGGTCCAGCACCTCGGTCTTCAGGCCCGACATCTGCTCATTGAGCAGGCGTTCCTGTTCCTGGGCGGCCAGGTATTCGGCCTGAATGGCGGACTTGATGTTGGCGACTTCGCCGGCGATCTGGCGCTGCACTTCCTCGATCTGGCCCTTGAGCTGCTGCATCAGGGGGTAACCTGGCTTGTACAGCCGCAGCTTGTCCTGGTACTCGGCCTGCAGGGTCGCCAGCCGCTCCTGCAGGGACTGGATGATCGAGTTCTCGCCGATCTCACCCAGCAGCACCGTGCCCTTGCTGGCCTGGGCCTGACGCCAGCGCGCCTCGGCGCGGATGCGGTCGCGCCGCACTTCGGCCAGGGCGGCGTTGAGGCTGCCCAGGTTCTGTTCGCTCAGGTTGGCGCTGCCTTCGCCGCTGCTGACGATCTGCTCCTGCTGGGCGAACTCCACCAGCTGGCGCTCCGAATCCTCGAGCTTGAGCTTGAGCTCTTCCAGCCGGTCCTCGAGATAGGTCTTGGCATAGGAGGAGGAATCGAAGCGGCGCTCAAGGTTGCTGGCGATGAAGGCTTCGGCGATGGCATTGGCCGCGCGCTCGCTGAACTCCGGATCGGGGCTGTCGAAGTGCACGCGCACCAGGCGCGAATTGCGCACCGGTTCCACGGTTAGGCCCTGCATGATGAAACGCGTCGCAGCGGCATCGCGCTGGTTGGCCTCGGCTTCAGTGATGACGTCGTCCTGGCCGCCGACAAACAGACGCTTCAGGGCTTGCCAGGGCGAAGGCGGATTGAGCCGTTCCAGCATTTCTCCCTCGGCCAGCCCCAGCTGGGATGCCACGCGTTGCGCCAACGCACGGCTTCTGAGAAGTTCGTACTGGGTTTGGTAAAAGTCGCTGTCCCGCCCGCCTTCCACCGCGGACATGCCCTCCACTTCAACCACCTGCAGGGTCTCGCGGTCGATCTGCAGCGAGGTCGTGGCCCGGTAGATCGGCGTCATCAGCAGCGTGCCCACCAGCACGCTCACCATCACGATGCCCAGCGCGCCCAGCACCGTCCAGCGGCGCTTGACCAGGATGCGCCAGTAGCTGAGCAGGTCGATCTCGTCCTTGTCCTCGGGCTCCTGCTGGCGCACGTCCAGGCTCAGGGCCTGCTGGCGCGCGATGGCCATGGCCTGGTGGCGTTCGTCCGGCGTCTGCGGGGCGGGCAGCTGCCCGCGATCGCCCGGTTCCTTGTTCTCAGACATGCGTCGTGTTCCTCGCTCGCGCCGTCAGAACGGGCTGAAGATGTTGAAGATGGGGATGGTCTGCAGGATGTTGCGCAGGCCGGTCTTGGCGCCGGACTGGTCGACCACGATGATGTCGTCGCCGTAGATCTGCGGGTCCACCGCGTCGCCGGAGCGGATCTGGCTGAGGCTGAATACGGCGGCCATCTTTTCCCCGTCGATGGTGCGGAACACCACCACGCCATCAAGATTGGCCAGCTCGGTCACGCCTTCCGCCCGCGCAATCGCCTGCAGCAGGCTGGTGCGGCCGGTGACGGGATAGATGCCGGGTTTGCGGACGGCGCCCTCCAGCGTCACCCGCTGGCTGGTGAACTCCTTGACGAAAACACTGACCTGGGGGTTTTGCAGATAGGTTTCGCTGAGTTTCGCGGCGATGTCCTTCTCAAGCTCCTGCACGGTCCTTCCGCCCGCCTGCACCACGCCCACCAGCGGCAACGAAACCTGCCCGTTGCTGTTCACGCGCACGGTCCGGTTGAGTTCATTCACCTGGAAAACGTTGATCTCCAGCAGGTCCTGCGCGCCGACCCGGTATTCCGAGGCGCCGGTATAGGCCCCGGCGGCGCTGGTGCTGTCGGGTATCCCCAGTTCAGTGGTGGCCGTGACCGCCTTGGCGGTGCCGCTGCGCACCGAATTGGCCGAAGAGCTGGCGCAGCCCGCCACGAAAGCCATCAGGAGCAGGGCGAATACGCTCCGGAGCACGATGTTGTTCATAAAGGTCGGCTCTTTGGGGGGATTGGGATTATGCGGTGCCAAACAGCCGCTGCCAAAGCCCGGGCTTGCGGGCCTTTGGTTTCGGCGCGTCCGGCAGCGGCGGCACGGCGGCGGGCGCCAGGTCGTCGAGGATGGCCTGCGGGCGCGTATCGACCAGATGATGCGCCTCTTCCGCACCCAGGCGCCGGGCGGCCGCATCGCGGCCCTCGGCCAGCAGCGGCGGGCGCTTGTCGCAGTGGTGCGAGTCGGTGGCCAGGATATGCACCAGGCCTTCGTCCAGCATGCGCTCGCTCCAGTACTGCGGGCGCTTGCCGAACCGTCCGGTCAAACTGCCGGCGGTGAGCTGCATCCAGGCGCCCTGCTTCACCAGGTCGCCAAAAACCCGGTAATGGTCTTCGATCCAGCTCAGGCGCTCCGGGTGGGTTATCACCGGCACGAAGCCGGCGGCCATCAGGTTGAACACGCTTTCGGCGAACCGCGGTGGCGCCACGTGGTGCGGCGGCTCCAGCAG
>CAXAYM010000242.1:0-4192 GCA_963973175.1 uncultured Arenimonas sp. | reverse complement strand
GCGCCGGCCAGTTTGCGCCGATGCTGCAGGCCGACTACCGCGACCAGGCCGGCCTGGCCGAATTCGCCGGCCGCGTGGACGTGGCCACCTTCGACTTCGAGAACGTGCCGGCGGAAAGCGCGCGCTGGCTGGCCGAACGCGTGCCGGTGTTCCCCAATCCGCGCGCCCTGGCCGTGGCCCAGGACCGCCTGGCGGAAAAAACGCTGTTCCGCGAGCTCGGCATCCCGGTGCCGGAGTTCGCTACCGTCGACACGCGCGAGGAGCTCGACGCCGCGCTGGCCACCGTCGGCACGCCCTGCATCCTCAAGACCCGCCGCCTGGGTTACGACGGCAAGGGCCAGTTCCGCATCAAGTCGCCGGCCGATGCCGGCGCCGCCTGGGACGCGCTGGGCGCGCAGGCGAAGAGCGTCGGCCTGATCCTCGAAGGCTTCGTGGCCTTCCAGCGCGAACTGTCGGTGGTGGCCGTGCGCGGTCGCGACGGCGAACTGCGCGCCTGGCCGCTGACGGAAAACTGGCACGACCACGGCATCCTTTCGGCGAGCCTGGCGCCGGCCAGCGCCGATGCGGCGCTCGAGGCCCAGGCGCTGGACACGGCGCGGCGCGTGGCCGAGGCCTTGGATTACGTCGGCGTGTTCGCGCTCGAACTGTTCCTCAAGGACGGCGTGCTGGTGGCGAATGAGATGGCGCCGCGCGTGCACAACTCGGGCCACTGGACGATCGAGGGCGCGGAAACTTCGCAGTTCCAGAACCACCTGCGCGCGGTGCTGGGCCTGCCCCTGGGCAGCACGCGGGCCGTCGGCCACGCGGTGATGCTGAACTGGATCGGCGAAATGCCCGACGCGGCCCCGGTGCTGGCCGAGGCCGGCGGCCACTGGCACGACTACGGCAAGTCGCCGCGCGAAGGCCGCAAGGTCGGGCATGCCACCCTGCGCGCCGACAGCGCCGCAGAACTGGCCGACGCGCTTGCGCGTGTGGGTGCCGGATTGGGCCGCGATGCGCAGGTGAAACCGGTCATCGCGCGTCTGCACGAATCCAGTCTGTAGGAGCGCCTTCAGGCGCGAAGTGTTTCTTTGCCCAAGGCAAAGCCCAAAGATTCGCGTCTGAAGGCGCGCCTACAAGGCGTTGGCGTCGGGCGGGAAAACGACGACGTGGGCGAGGTCGGGGAAGACGCGCAGGCGACTTCCGGGCTGGCGCTGCTGGTGGCTGGGGACGAGCGACATCAGCACCGTGCCGTCGCCAAGGCGCAGGGTGTGCAGGGTGTCGGCCCCGCGGAAGGCGATCGCCGTCACTTCCGCTTCGATGCCGCCTTCATCCACCGGGCGAAGGTCGTCGGGACGCAATAGAACCCGCACCTCGCTGCCGTCGGGCCAGGGCATCGGACGGGCTACGTCCAGTTCGCCGAGCGCGGTGGCAACGCGGTTGCCCGGCATCACGCGTGCCGCCAGGAATCGTCCCTCGCCGACGAAGGACGCCACGAAGGGTGTCGCCGGCCGGTGGTAGAGCTCGAAGCCCGGTGCCCATTGCAGCAGCCGTCCGGTTTGCATGACGCCCACCGTATCGGCGAAGGCGAAAGCCTCCTCCTGGTCGTGGGTGACGAGCAGGGCGGCGATGCCCAGCTGCCGGAGCAGGCCGCGCAGGTCCTCGCGCAGGCGGCCGCGCAGGTCGGCGTCGAGGCTGGAAAAGGGTTCGTCGAGCAGAAGCAGGTCGGGTCGCGGCGCCAGCGAACGGGCGAGCGCGACGCGCTGCTGCTGGCCGCCGGAAAGTTCATGCGGATAACGCCGGTCAAGCCCGTCGAGGCCGATCAGCGAGAGGGTTTCGCGGGTGCGCTCGATACGCTGGGAACGTCCCAGCCTGTGCAGGCCGAAGCCGACGTTGTCGGCCACGGTCAGGTGCGGGAACAGCGCCAGGTCCTGGAAGACGAAACCCAGTCCACGGGCTTCCGGTGCCAGCCGGGTCGCGTCCTTGCCGCGCAGCAGGATTTCGCCCGAGTCGGGCGCGTGGAAACCGGCGATGGCGCGCAGCAGCGTGGTCTTGCCGCAGCCGCTGGGGCCTAGCAGGCAACCCAGCCCGCCCGGGGCCAGTTCCAGGTCGAGGTCCCGCACCGCCGGCTGCCCTGCGTAACCGCAGGACAGCCGCCGGATCGCCAGCAGGGGTGGGGCCATCCGGCCTCAGGCCATCTGGCTGGCGACGAAGTCCCAGTTCACCAGGTTCCAGAACGCCTCGACGTACTTCGGCCGCGCATTGCGGTAGTCGATGTAATAGGCGTGCTCCCAGACGTCGCAGGTCAGCAGCGGCTTGTCGCTGCCGGTCAACGGGGTGGCGGCGTTGGGCGTGCTGACCAGGGCCAGCGAACCGTCCGGGCGCTGCACCAGCCAGCCCCAGCCGGAGCCGAAGGTGGTGATCGCGGTCTGCGAGAACTGTTCCTTGAACTGCGCGAAGCTGCCGAAGGCCTTGTTGATGGCCTCGGCGAGGGCGCCGGTCGGCTCGCCGCCGCCGTTGGGCTTGAGGCAGTTCCAGTAGAAGGTGTGGTTCCAGACCTGGGCGGCGTTGTTGAACATGCCGCCCTGGGCCTTGCGGATGATGGACTCGAGGTCCATCGACTCGAACTCGGTGCCCTCGATCTGCTTGTTGAGGTTGGTGACGTAGGCCTGGTGGTGCTTGCCGTAGTGGAAATCGATGGTTTCGGCCGAGATATGCGGCTCGAGCGCGGCGCGGTCGTAGGGCAGGGCGGGCAGTTCGATGGCCATGGGCTGTCTCCTTTCGGGTGGGGGAAGGCGCCGCGGGGGCGCCGAGCCGTATAATTCTAGCCCCATCGCGGCCCGGACCCGGGCTGCGGCGAAACGGAGCTTCACATGAGCGTCATGGACCGCATCAAGGCCGAGGTCGACGGCCACCCCATCGTGCTCTTCATGAAAGGCACGCCGCAGCTCCCGATGTGCGGGTTTTCCAGCCGCGCCGCGCAGGCGCTCAAGACCGCCGGCGCCAGCAGCTTCCACAGCGTCAACGTGCTTGCCGACCCGGAGCTGCGCGCCAATCTGCCGCGTTATTCCGACTGGCCGAGTTTTCCGCAGCTGTTCGTCAACGGCGAACTGATCGGCGGCTGCGACATCACCCTGGACCTGCTGGCCAGCGGCGAGCTGGCGCGCATGGTCGCCGAGGCGCAGAAGGCCGCATGAGCGACGTGCCTGCCCCGCTGCCCGAGGTCGCGTCCGATGCGCTGGCCGGCAGGGTGGTCCTGGTCACCGGCGCCCACGGCGGCCTGGGCGCCGAAGCGGCCAAGGCCTGCGCGCGCGCAGGTGCCACCGTGGTGCTGCTGGGCCGCAAGCTGCCCAAGCTCAACCGTGTCTATGACGCGGTGAAGGCGCTCGGGCCCGAGCCCGCGCTGTACCCGGTCGACCTGGCCGGCGCCGACCCGGCCGACTATGCCCAACTGGCCGAAAAGATCGCCACCGAACTGGGCGGCCTGCACGGCGTGCTGCACTGCGCCGCCGAGTTCACCGGCCTGGCGCCGCTGGAAGCCACCGAGCCGGAGGCCTTCGTGCGCTGCCTGCACGTCAACCTCACCGCGCCCTGGCTGCTGACCCAGGCCTGCCTGCCCTGGCTGCGCAAGTCCGGTGATTCGGCCGTGGTCTTCACTACCGACGATCCGGCGCGCGTGGGCAAGGCCTACTGGGGCGCCTATGGCCTGGCCAAGCAGGGCCTGGCCGCACTGGTGCGCCAGCTCAGCGTCGAAACCGACCAGACCCCGGTGCGCGTCTGCGGCCTGGAGCCCGGCCCGATGCGTACCGACCTGCGGGCGCGCGCCTACGCCGACGAAACCCAGCTGCGGGTCCCCGGGCCGGCGGCCTATGCCGCGGCCTGCGTGCACCTGCTGTCGCAGGCGGGCCTGGCCCACCGCGGCACCGTCTGGGCCCCGCGGGTTCCGGGATGACCACGCTCTCGGCGGCCCTGCTGCTGTTCCTCATCCTGGATCCGCTGGGCAACATCCCGGTGTTCCTGGGCCTGCTCAAGCCGCTGCCGGCGGCCCGGCGCCGGCGGGTGCTGCTTCGCGAGCTGCTGATCGCCCTGGGCGTGCTGTTCGTCTTCCTCTGGGGCGGCAAGTACGTGCTCGAGGCAATGCACCTGCGCCAGGAGTCGGTGTCCATCGCCGGCGGCATCGTGCTCTTCCTCATTGGCATCAAGATGATCTTCC
>CAXAYM010000241.1:0-4193 GCA_963973175.1 uncultured Arenimonas sp. | reverse complement strand
CGGGATGCCCTGGCCGCCGGATTCCGGCACGTCGATGTCGGCGGTGAGCGCCGACCCGCCGATGCTGCGCAGGTCAACGGTGACCACCTTGTGCTCGGCGCCGACGGATTTCGCGAGCTCGGCGGCGGCAGCGAGTTCGGAGGTGTGTCGCTGGCCGTAGGAGACGCTCAGCGCATGGCAGGCGAAGCCCTGCTCCCTCGCCAGGGCGAGCACCACGGCGGAGTCCATGCCTCCCGACACCAACACCACCGCGCGCTTCTGGTTCTGGTTCATTCTCGTTCCCTTCTCGTCCCGGCCCTTGGCCCGGACCGTTCGCGCCTGCGTCTCATTTTCCCGCGACGTCGCCCCAGAGGACCTTGTGCAGCTGCAGCTGGAAGCGGACCGGCAATTTGTCGGCGAGCAGCCACTCCGCGAGCTCGGTCGGGGACTGCTGGCCCTGGCTGGGCGAGAACAGCACGTCGCAGCGCCCGGCCAGCTTGTGTTCGGCCAGCATCGACTTTGCCCAGTCGTAGTCGGCGCGATCACAGATGACGAACTTCACCTGGTCGCTTGGCTTCAGCAGCGGGATGTTTTCCAGCAGGTTGCGGTGCATCTCCTTCGAACCCGGCGTCTTGAGGTCCACGACGCGGCTGACGCGCGGATCCACGGCAGCGATATCGATCGCGCCCGAGGTTTCCAGCGAGACCTCGTAGCCGGCGTCGCAGAGTTTTTCAAGCAGCAGCAGGCAGCGCTTCTGGGCCAGCGGTTCGCCGCCGGTGACGCAGACGTGGCGGGCGCCGTGGCGGGCCACCTCGGCCAGGATCGTGTCGATCTCCCACCATTCGCCGCCGTGGAAGGCGTAGGCGGTGTCGCAGTACTGGCAGCGCAGCGGGCAGCCCGTGAGCCGGACGAAAACCGTGGGCCAGCCGACCGAGCGGGATTCGCCCTGCACGGACAGGAAGATTTCGGTCAGGCGCAGGCGCTCGTTGGCCGGGTTGTCCATGGCGGTGTCCGGCCTGGCGCCGGGATCAGCGGTTTTCGAGCGCGAGCGTGCGCAGGCGGCTCTCGGCCTTGGCGGCGGCTTCCGAACCCGGATAGCGCGCCGAAACCTCGCGCAGCGTGTCTTCGCCGGCGGCGCGCCGGTTCAGGGCAAGCTGGGAATAGCCGACCTTGAGCAGCGCATCGGCTTCCTTGCGCGAGCCCGGGAACTGGGCCAGCAGCGTCTGGAAGGCTTCCAGCGCCAGGTCGTAGTTCTGGGTGACGTAATAACTCTCGCCCAGCCAGTACCAGGCGTTGGGCACCAGCGCACTGGACGGGTAGTCGCCGATGAAGGCCTGGAACAGCCGCGCCGACTGGTCGGCCTCGAAGCGTTCGACCAGTGCATCGAGCGCGGCCTGGTAGGCGGCTTCTTCGGCGGCCGGGTCCGCGGGCATGTCGGCGACCGGCGCTGAGTCCGGCACCGCCGGGGCCATGTCGGGCGCCGCAGCGGCAGGCGCCGCCGGCGAGGCGGGCGCAGCCGGGGAATCCGGGGTGGCAGCCACGGGCGCGCCGCCTTCGAGCCGCTGCAGGCGGCTGTCGAGGTCGACGTACTGGTCGCGGTTGCGCTGTTTGAGCTGCTCGATCTCGTGCCGGAGCATCTCGACCTGGTTGCGCAGGGCGGAGACTTCGGACTGCAGCTGGGTGATGCGGTTCTGCGCCTCGAGGTTGGCCTGGCCGGCACTGCGGTTTTCCGCATTGGCCTGGTTCTCGAGCAGGGTCACGCGTTCAGCCAGGCTCAGGCGCTGGGCCTGGGCCGGCGAGGCCAAAGTGGCCGCCCCGAGGGCGGCCACCACGGCCAGCACGCCTACGATGTGCTGGCGTGCCATCACTTACTTGGCGGTGTAGACGATTTCGACGCGGCGGTTCTGCTGCCAGCACGATTCATCCGACGAGGTGCAGGTCGGACGCTCTTCACCGTAGGACACGACGGTGATCTGGCCAGCCGAACCACCCGCACCCTGCAGGGCGCCGGAGACGGCGTTGCCGCGGCGCTCGCCGAGGCCGAGGTTGTACTCGCGGGTGCCGCGCTCGTCGGCATTGCCTTCCAGCGTGACGCGAGCTTCGGCGCGGTCGTTCAGGTACTTGGCGTGGCAGGCCATGATGGCCTGGAATTCCGGACGCAGGGTGTCCTGGTCGAAGTCGAAGTAGACGGTACGCTGGCGCAGGCAGGCGTCGGTGTCCAGGTCGGCCGGGGTGTAACGACCGTCGGACGCCGGCGCGGTGGTGGCCGGGGTGGTGTCGACCGGCGCCGGCGCTTCTTCCTTGACCTTCTTGGAGCAGGCGGCGAGGGCGACGCAGATCGAAGCAGCAAGCAGCACGCGGGTGGTGGTATTCATGGCAAAGCCTCTTTGGGTTCTCGGATGCAGTGGTGGTGCTTATTTTTTGGAAGGGCCCGTCCTACACGCTTTTACCTCTGCCGGTAAGGTGACCAGGCGGGCTCCCGGACGTCACCATCGGCCAAAACCAGACGCTGTCTCACACGACCATCCGCCGACACGGCGTAAAGCACCCCACGGGATCCTTCCTTGGTGGCGTACAGCAGCATGCTGGCATTGGGGGCAAAACTGGGGGACTCGTCGAGGTTGCCCGGCGACAGGGTCTGCCAGCGCCCGGAGCCGCCGAAGCTGCGGTCAAGAACGGCAATACGATAAACGTTTCCATTGCCCTGTGCCATAGCTATCTTCTTGCCGTCAAAGGAAATACTGGCCTTGGCATTGGAATCGCCCTGGAAGCTCAGGCGGCTGGCGTCACCGCCCCCGGCGGGCACCTGGTAGAGCTGGGGCTTGCCGGCGCGGTCCGAGGTGAAGACCAGGGACTGGCCATCGGCGGTCCACACGGCCTCGGTGTCGATGCCCCAGTGGCGGGTCACCTGGGTCAGGTTCTTGCTGGCCAGGTCCATCACGTAGATCTCGGGGTTGTCCGAGCGCGAAAGCGTCAGGGCCAGGCGGTTGCCGTCCGGGGAGAAGGAAGGGGCGCCGTTGATGCCCTTGAAGCTGGCGACCACTTCGCGGGCGCCGGTGGCGATTTCCTGGATGTAGATGGTCGAATTACCGCGCTCGAAGCTGACGTAGGCCAGCTTGCGGCCGTCCGGGCTCCAGGCCGGCGACAGCAGCGGTTCGCGCGACCGCACCACGGTCTGCGGGTTGAAGCCGTCGGAGTCGGCGATCATCAGCGAGTACTGGATGTCGCGGCCGACGCCATTGGCCGTGACATAGGCGATGCGGGTCCAGAAGGCGCCGCGCACGCCCAGGATCTTTTCATAGATCTGGTCGGCGATCTGGTGCGCGACGTCGCGCATGCCGCGGGCGCGGCCGCCCACGGCCAGGCCCAGCAGGCGTTCCTGCTTGGCCACGTCCCACAGCTCGTATTCGACGCGGTAGCCGCCGTCGGGGTTGTCGAGCACGCGGCCCACCACGACGAAGTCCTGCCGCAGCACGCGCCAGGTCGGGAACTTGATCTCGGAGCCACGCAGGGGCTTTTCGATCACGTCCCCTTCCGCCAGCGCACGGAACTGGCCGGAGCGGTTGAGGTCGTCGCGGATCACCTGGGCGATGTCGGTGTCGGGCGCGACCGAGCTGCCCAGGTAGGGCATCGGCACCACCGCGATCGGCAGGGCGGCCTCGTTGCCGGTGACCACGCCGATGTCCAGGCCCTGGGCGCGGGCCTGGCCGAAGGGAAGCAACAGCGCGAGCGCCAGGAAAGTAAGGAAACGCATCATCGGCAGGCCTCTTCGGGGTAACAGAACGTCAGGGTGACTTGTCGCTCGAACACGGACTTGAATTCTTCATAGGGCATCGGCGAGCGGCGCAGCGCGCGTTCCACCGATTCCCGGCCCTGGGCGTCGAAAGGACAGGCCAGGAATGCAACATCAATAACCTCTCCACCGGGTATTTGGGTGAAGCGCACCTGACAGCGGGTGCGTTCGGGCGCCAGGACGCGGTTCCAGTTGTCCTGGGCGGTCTGCAGCATGGCCAGCGCATAGCGGGCCCGCAGGTCGGTATCGGTGCCGTTGTTGCCGCCGCTGGCCTGGGCCGGCGCCGGCGTCGGGCGCGGCTGCGGCGCGGGCTGGGCCTCGCGGTCGGCGAGCTGGCGCAGGCGCTGTTCCTCGAGGCGGGTGCGGCGCTCGGCGGCCTCGCGCTCGGTGGTCTCGCCGCCGCGCACCTCGCCCCGCTCGC
>CAXAYM010000240.1:0-4207 GCA_963973175.1 uncultured Arenimonas sp. | reverse complement strand
GACCGACAATGGCGTGGTCTGGCGCGTGCGCGTGGGGCCCGAGGCCGACCGCGCCGCCGCCGAGCGGCTGCGCGATTCGATCGCCGACAAGCTGGGCCTGCGCGAATCGATCATCGTGTCCCATCCCTGACGCTGATGCTGAACTGGGCCGACTATGCCTTGCTGCTGGTGCTGGCGGTCTCGATGGCCATCGGGCTGTGGCGCGGTTTCGTGGTCGAGGTGCTGTCGCTGACGGTCTGGGTCGCCGCGTTCTGGCTGGCGATCGCCTTCGGTGCGGAGGCGTCGTCGCTGTTCACCGGCGTGGGCGCGGCCTCGGCGCAGCTGTTCCTTGGCTACGCCAGCGTGTTCCTCGCCGTGCTCCTGCTCGGTGGCCTGGTGACCTGGGCGATCGGCAAGCTGATCGCCAACACCGGGCTCTCGGCCACCGACCGGGTGCTGGGCCTGGGATTCGGGCTGGCGCGCGGCATCGTGCTCGCCTGCGTGGCGGTGATGCTGCTGGGTTTCACGCCGGTGCCGCGCGATGACTGGTGGACCCAGTCGCGCTTCATGCCCGCGGTGCAGCAGGGCGCGGAATGGATGGCGGGTTTCCTGCCGCCCGTGGCCGCGCAGGAACTCTTTTTCCCGGTGCCCGGCATGACGCTGCCCGAACCTTCCAACGGCCCGCCGCCTGATGCGGACGGCCAGACTTTCCCGGAGACCTGAACCATGTGCGGCATCATCGGAATCGCCGGCGCGAGCGACGTCGCGGCGGCCCTGTACGACGGCCTGACGGTGCTGCAGCACCGCGGCCAGGACGCGGCCGGCATCGCCACGATGGAAGGGCGGCGGCTGCGCGTGCACAAGGGCAATGGCCTGGTGAAGGAGGTCTTCGACGACCGCGCCATGGCCCTGCTCACCGGCAGCGTCGGCATCGGCCACTGCCGCTACCCGACCGCGGGCTCGGAGGGCAGCGACGAGGCCCAGCCCTTCTACGTCAACTCGCCCTACGGCATCGCGCTGGCGCACAACGGCAACCTGATCAACACCGACGAGCTGCGCCACATGGTGTTCGAGCAGGACAAGCGCAACATCAACACCGAGTCCGACTCCGAGGTGCTGCTCAACGTCTTCGCGCACGAGCTGCAGGTGCTGGGCCGGCTTGACGCGAAGGCCGCGGCATCGGCCGTTGCCAGCGTGCACCGGCGCTGCACCGGGGGCTACGCGGCAGTGGCGATGGTGATGGGCCTGGGCCTGGTCGCGTTCCGCGATCCGCATGGCATCCGGCCGCTGGTGCTGGGCAAGCGCGAGGTCAACGGCCGCGCCGAGTACGCGGTGGCCTCGGAAAGCGTCGCCCTGGACATCCTGGGCTTCCACCGGGAGCGCGACCTGCAGCCTGGCGAAGTGGTCGTGGCCACGCCCGACGGCCAGCTGTACTCCGAGGCCGCCGTGCAGGAGCAGCCGCACGCGCCCTGCATCTTCGAATACGTGTATTTCGCGCGCCCCGACTCGATGATCGAGAACATCTCGGTGCACAAGGCGCGCATGCGCATGGGCGTGACGCTGGGCCAGAAGATCCTGCGCCTGCGTCCGGACCACGACATCGACACGGTGATCCCCATTCCCGACACCTCGCGCGACGCCGCGCTGGAACTGGCCAACGTGCTGGGCGTGAAGTACCGCGAGGGCTTCATCAAGAACCGCTACGTCGGCCGCACCTTCATCATGCCGGGGCAGGGCGAGCGCAAGAAGTCGGTGCGGCGCAAGCTCAACCCGATCCCGCTGGAGTTCAAGGGCCGGGTGGTGCTGCTGGTGGACGATTCGATCGTGCGCGGCACCACCAGCCAGCAGATCGTGCAGATGGCGCGCGACGCCGGCGCCCGCAAGGTCTACCTCGCCTCGGCGGCGCCGCCGGTCCGGCACCCGAACATCTACGGCATCGACATGCCCTCGGTGGACGAGCTGGTGGCGCACGGCCGCAGCGAGCAGGAGATCGAAAAGCTGCTTGGCTGCGACTGGCTGATCTACCAGGACCTGGCCGACCTCGAGGCCGCGGTCGCGGGCCCGAAATTCCCGGGCCGCCGCTTCGACAGCTCCTGCTTCAGCGGCGAATACGTCACCGGCGTCGAGCCCGGCTACTTCGAGCGCCTGCAGCAGCTGCGCTCCGACGACGCCAAGCGCAAGCGTCGTGGTGCCTGAACTCTTCCAGGCGGCGGCGGCATGCATCGCGGCACGTGACCCGGCGGAGAAGCTGCGGCTGACGCACGCGACGGCCGCCGCGTTCCGGGCCGGGGCCCTGGCCGTGCCCGCGGACGCGCAGGCGCCGGCGCCGATCGGGGCGCCCGGCCGGCCGGAGCGGCCGTGGCTGGTGCTGCCGCGGGAGGTGCCACAGCGCGGGCTTGGCAGCGTCGAGGGCCGTGCGGCCTTCCTGCATGCCATCGCCCACATCGAGTTCAACGCCATCAACCTGGCCTGGGACGCGGTCTATCGCTTCCGGGGCTTGCCGCCGGCGTATTACGCCGACTGGGTCGGCGTCGCCGACGACGAGGCGCGGCACTTCGCCATGCTTTCCGCGCGCCTGGGTGAACTGGGCTTCGCCTACGGCGACTTCGACGCCCACAACGGCCTGTGGGAGATGGCCGAGAAGACCGCCGACAGCGGGCTCAGGCGCATGGCCCTGGTGCCGCGCGTGCTCGAAGCCCGCGGCCTGGACGTGACTCCGGGCATGATCGCGCGCCTGCGCTCGAACGACGACGATGCCTCGGCCGATATCCTCGAAGTGATCCTGCGCGAGGAAGTGGCCCACGTCGCCGCCGGCTCCCGCTGGTACCACTGGTACTGCGAACGCGCCGGCCTCGCGCCGGGTCGCGAGTTCATCCGGCTGGTGCGCGAGACCGTTCGCGGTGGCGTGCGCGGCCCCTTCAACCGGCCGGCGCGCCTGGCGGCCGGCTTCGAAGAAAACGAGATCCGCAGCCTCGAAACCCTGGAGTAAGCGCATGAACACGCTGTCGATGCGATGGATGCTGCCGCTGCTGGCCCTGCTGCTGGTGGCCTGCCAGCCAGAGCCGGTCGATCCGGCGAAGGATGAAGCCGCCGGTGCGGCGAAGCTGGCGCTCTACGAGGCCGCGCGCGCGAACGGCGACTTCGAGATCGCCGAAATGCACGGCAATGAACTGGACCAGGCGCACGGCGAGACCCAGGCCGCCGCGACCATGCGCGAAAGCTTCGACGAGGTCGTGCAGCAGGCCGATGCCATGCGCGAACGCCGGCGGCTGATCGGCCTGTGGGATTACCAGTCCGTGGCCGTCGAGGGCGGCACCCAGCACTCGGCCGCGATCTACAGCAAGCTGCCGCGGCACCTGATGGAGGAAGGCGGCGTGGCCCCGCGCCCCGAGGCCCGGCTGGTGCTGCGGCGACATCCGGAGTGGGGCGAAAGCGCCTACCTGGTGCTGGAGATGTCCACGCTGCGCTGCGGTCCGCCCTGCCGGCTGAAGATCCGCTTCGACGACGGTCCGGTGCGCGACTTCGCCGGCGAGCCGGCGGACACCGGCACCGGCCCGGCCCTGTTCATCAAGGACGAGCCCGGCTTCCTGGAGGCAATGTCCGGGGCGAAGCGCGTGCGCATCGAACTGCCGCGCAACGGCGTGCTGGTGCCGGCCTTCGAGTTCGAGGTCGGCGGCTTCCGGCCCGAGCTTTATCGCCGCGGCTGAGCGCTACATTCGTTCGAGCGCGGTGCGCGCCAGGTTTTCCAGGCCGGCGCGGGCCTGCGCAGGATCCACCGGCGTTGGCTGGCCGAAGGTGAACAGCTGCAGTCCCAGGCTGATCGAATCGCCGTCCGCCGAGACCGCGATCACCTGCGCGCCGTTGACCAGCCAGGCCTCTTCGCCCAGGTCCAGTGCTTCGAGCGGCATCCCGGCGTAGTTCTCCTTGCGCAGGTCGAAGGCGTTGCGATCGCCGGCCTGCAGGATCAGCTGCGCCTCGTCCGCTTCCGCCAGGTCGTAGGTGCAGCCGCTGCCACGCTCGCCGCGGCCGCCGGCGCGTCTCACGCTCAGCCGGCCCTCGAAGGCTCCGGTGATCTCGGCGGCCGACAGCAGGTCGCAGTCGCCCCGCGGCGCGGACGCCGTGGCGGCAGCCACCCGTTCCCGGCCAGGTTCCGGAGCGGCGGCCGCTGCGCCGTCACGCGTCGCGACGGGCTCTTCTTGCGGGGCGGAGGACGGCGAACAGGCCGTGG
>CAXAYM010000239.1:0-4209 GCA_963973175.1 uncultured Arenimonas sp. | reverse complement strand
CTGGCCATCGGGCATCGTCGCCGGGATGCCGTCGGCATACAGGCGCACGCCACGAACGCCGAAGCTCGCGCGTGCACCGAAGCCGCGGATCGAAAGCTGCACGTCCTGGGCCTGGTTCTGGCGCTCGCGCACGACCACGCCGGGGATGCGTGGCAGCGACTCGGCCAGCGACAGCGCCGGGCGGCCACCGCGCAGGTCGCCGGCATCTAGCACGCTGATCGCGGCCGGCACCTGCAGGCGCGGGAGCGGTTGCCGCGTGGCGGTCACCACCAGCGGTTCGAGCTGCACCGGAGTGTCGGCCCGCTGCTTCGCCTGCGGCGCGGCGTCCACCACGCCGGCCAGGCCTGCCAGCGCAGCCAGCAGCCAGGCTCGCCTGGGATTCACAGCTGGGAGCGCAGCGGGATGATCACCGTCTCCATGAACTTTTCGGTCCAGGGCCGCTGGCTCCACTTTTCGTAGTCATACGTTTCCGACCGGCGCATGTCCCGCTCGAATTCCTCTCGCATCGCCAGCGCGAACTCGCGGTCGTAGATGTTCAGGCTGGCCTCGTCGTTGAGCTGGAAACTGCGCTCGTCGAAGTTGGTCGAGCCCACCGACACCATGAAGTCGTCAACGATCATCATTTTTACGTGCATCATCGTCGGCTTGTATTCGTAGACCTCGGCGCCGGCTTCCAGCAACGGACCCCAAAGCTTCTTGGAGGCGATGCTGACCGTTTCGGAGTCGATGTGCTCGCCCGGCACCAGGACACGCACCTTCACGCCGCGCTCTATCGCCGCCTCCAAGGCCTGCACGGCGAGCTCATCGGGGACGAAATACGAGGCCTGGATGTCGAGGCTGTGTTCGGCGGCCGCGATGGCCATCAGGTACATCAGGTGCATCGTCGCGCCGCCGCCCACGGGCGAGCTGATGAACATCTGTGCGTCCATGCCGCCAGCCTCGGACTGCGGCGGGAAATAGGTTTCGCCGTGCAGCACTTCGCCGGTGGACTTGATCCAGTTGTCGTTGAAGGCCGCCTGCATCTGCGAGACGACCGGGCCACGCACGCTGAAATGCATGTCGCGCCAGTGTTCCGGGTCCTCGGCGTCGCCGGTCCAGACATCGGCGATGCCGACGCCACCGGTGAAACCCACCTTGCCATCGACGATCAGCAGCTTGCGATGGGTGCGGTTGTTCAGCCGGCTGACGTTGTACCACTCCAGCGGCCGGTACATTTCCACCCGGGCGCCGGCGTCCTCCATCATTTCCAGCAGTTCTTCATCCATCTTCATGCCACCGACCCAGTCGATGATCACGTTGACCTTCACGCCGTCCCGCGCCTTGGCGGCGAAGGCTTCGGCAAACTGGCGGCCGACCTCGCCCGACCAGTAGACGTAGGTTTCGAAGTTGATCGTGCTTTCGGCGGCGTTGATCGCCTCGAGCATCGCCGGGAAGATCTCCACGCCGTTGTTGTACGCGACCACGTGGTTGCCGTTGACCACGGCCGGGCCCAGCAGCGAGCCCACCTCGCGGCGGAACTGCGAGCTCCCCACCCCGTGCAGGTGTTCGATCTTGCGCTCCAGCTGCTTCTCGGGCACGTCGAAGTTGGCGCCGATCGCGATCGCGACGATGGTCGCGGCCACGGTGTAAAGCACCCATTTGAGTCTTCGGCTGCGTCGGGGATCCATGCGCGTGGCTCCAGGGGGCGGGGCCCCGAGTGTGCCAGCACCGGCTGTCCCCCTGCGACCGGGGGCTGGGACAGCGTTCAGCCAGCGGTTTTGCCCCGGAGGCGCCCTGGCCCGTGATGTGCATCAACCGCCGGGCTCAGGGCCCGCGCGGATGGCCCTGCTGCGAGAGTGCCCGCTCCGGCGGCCCGAACAGTTGCCCGAGCCGCCCCATGGGTCCGCGCGCACGCCAGGCGTCGCGCAGCATGTCGCCCCATTCGTGGAAGGTGAGCACCAGCGGGTTGTGGCTGCGCACCGGCTTCACCAGGCCGTAGCGGCAAGGCTCGGCGGCGTCCTCGGGTTCGAAGGTGCCGAAGAGTTTGTCCCAGATGATCAGCACGCCAGCGTAGTTGCGGTCGATGTAGCGGCCGTTGCTGGCGTGGTGCACGCGATGGTGCGAAGGCGTGTTGAAGACGTGTTCCAGCCAGCCCAGCCGCCCCACCGCCTGGGTGTGCACGAAGAACTGGAAGGCCAGGTTGATGGCCACGACGGTGACGATGTGCGCGGGCGAGAACCCCACCCAGGCCAGGGGCAGCCAGAACAGCCACATCCCCGATATCGGGTAGGTGACCGACTGCCGGAACGCCGTGGACAGGTTCAGGCGTTCGGACGAATGGTGGGTGACGTGCGAGGCCCAGCACCAGCGGATGCGGTGCGCGGCGCGATGGAACCAGTAGTAGCAGAAGTCCTGCGCGACGAAGAGCAGCGCGATCGTCCACCACGTGGTCGGGATATCGAACAGCCGGAACTGGTGCAGCCACCAGAACACGCCGATCAGCGCCAGCCAGGCCAGGGCATCCACGCCCTGGTGCATCAGCGCCAGGCTGGCATTGGAAAGCGTGTCGCGCCAGCTGTACATGGCTGGCTGCCGCCGCCGCCAGTACCAGGCTTCCCAGACAACGAACCCCAGGAAAACCGGCGCCAGCGCCAGCAGCAGCCATTCGCCCATCAGGGCGCGGCTTCCAGCGGCGTTTCGAGCGAACGGGCCATGTTCTTCAGGCACCGGTGCATGGCGCGGCGCATGAACAGGTGCAGCACCACCACGGCCACCGGCGCCAGCCAGCGCTTGGCCAGGGTGAATTCGTAGTCCCAGCGCACGCGGCAGCCGAACTCGTGGCCGGCCAGGCTCCACATGGCCTCGCCCTGCGACACCAGCCAGGCCATCGGCGGGCGGAAACCCGTGAGGGTGTAGCCGTGGCGCACCGGGGGGTCGTGTTCGACCACGCGTTCGGTCAGCACATTGCCGTCCACCAGGTGCACGCGCCGCTGGCTGCCGACCGCCAGGTCGGAGTGGAGGCGGATGCCGCTGATGCCGCGGACCGGACCGAAACCGGTGAAAAACACCGGGAAACGGTCGGGGTTGGTCGCCAGTTCGAAGGCGACTTCGGGGGTGCAGGGCAGGCTGCGTTCGGCGGAGACGGTGAGGCGCATGGGGCGATTTTGACCCGTGGCGGCGGGGGTGTCCACGGCGGGCGGCCAGAAAAGGCTTCAGCCCCGATTCCAGGGCCCGGGCTAGACTCGGTCCAAGCCTACGGGAGCATGCCGATGAGCGAGACCATCTACGAAGCCCTGCGCGAAAGCCATGACATCCAGCGTTCGCTGTGCCGCCGATTGCTGCGCACCAGCGCCCGGGGCGACGACCGCCAAGAGATCTTCACGCAGCTGCGCATCGAACTGGCTGCCCACGCCGCGTCCGAGGAGCGTTACCTCTACGCGCCGCTGCTGATGCACGACGGCGGCCTGGACGCTTCCCGCCACGCCCTGCACGAACACCACGAGATCGACGAGCTGGTGGAAAAACTGCAGGAAGGCGAACCCTCCGACCGCGGCTGGATGAACACCGCCCGCGCCCTCTCCCACCAGGTGCACCACCACCTGCGCGAGGAGGAAAAGAAGTTCTTCCAGGTCTCGGGCAAGCTGCTCACCGAGGCGCAGAAGACCAGGCTCGCCGGCCAGTACCGCCGCGACATCAAGCGCATGCGCCAGGTGCTGGCCGAGGGCTGAGCCTCAGGATCATCCTGGGTCGCGCCAGGTGGCGATGGGCAGGTTCCAGCCGCGCCGGATCGCGAGGTAACGCAGCAGGAAACAGGCGGAGGCGGCAACCAGCGCGTTGGGCGCCGGTGGCAGCCCGAGCCAGCTGCCGGTGGCCAGCAGCGCCGCACCCAGCAGGGCCGCCACGGCGTAGAGTTCACGCTGCAACACAGCCGGGATTTCGGTGACGAGCACGTCGCGCAGCATCCCGCCGCCGATGCCGGACAGCATGCCCAGCAGCACGGCGCCGACGGGGTGGATGACGAATTCCAGGGCCTTGCTGGTGCCGCTGACCGCGAACAGTGCCAATCCGACGGCATCGAACATCTGCACCGGGTTGCGCACGCGTTCGACCTGTTCGTAACCGAAGAAGGTGACCAGGCCCGCGGCCATCGCCGTGGCCAGGTAACGCCAGTCGCCAAAAGCCGCCGGCGGATGCGCGCCGATGATCAGGTCACGGGCGACGCCGCCCGCC
>CAXAYM010000238.1:0-4218 GCA_963973175.1 uncultured Arenimonas sp. | reverse complement strand
ACTGACCGCCCCGGCCGACATGCTCAAACCGCTGGTGCTCGGCAAGCTGATCGAGGGCGCGTCGGACCTGCACAAGATCCCTGCGTTCGACTACCCCGAGGTCAACCTGTTGGCCGCCGGGTACGCCCAGGTCAATGCCGACAAGAGCGGCATCGTCTCGCTGGGTTTCCTGACGGGCTCGACCCTGCCCTATCGCGCGCAGGACGTCGGCCAGGTGACCTTGGTTGCCAGGACATTGCCCGGTCGTTTTGCGAACGCAAGCGCGGAGGCATCGCATCGGGTGCTGGTGAACGCCTCCCATGCAATTTCCATGTCGCCGGGCCAGTCCCGCGTGTCACCTGGCGCGAAGGTCCGGCTGTATATCGTCTGGCGCAGTCCGGACGAGTTCGCCCTGGAGCACTTCCGGGTCAGCTTCGACAGCAACCAGAAGGCTCATCACTACCAGCTCTCGCCTTCCGCCAGCGAGGTCGTGATCAACGGAAGGCCCCAGCTGGCCTACACCCTCGACGTCCAGACCCTGGCGCGTCCTGAGCTGTTTCCGATCACGGTAAGTGCGGCCCTGTTGGATACCCCGGGCGTAAGCGCCACCTCCGTCATCGAAGCCGCGGCCATCACGCCGGACCCTGGCTGCGTGGAGCTGGCCAGACGATTGCGTTCGCCGTCGGCGCGAACGGGAGTGGCACGGCAGGCGTGAGCTGGTCCATGACCCGCGGGCCTGGAACGATCAGCCCTGACGGAACCTACCTTGCACCCGCAAGCCCGGGACGACGGGTGCCGGTCACCGTCACGGCGAACTTGCCGGGCGGCGGCTCGCTGGTCCGGGAGTTCACACTCAACTGTGGCTGCTTCTGGTCGCTGTCGGCCGCCGGGAAGCGCTGGACGGGCAGCAACGTCAGCATCATGGCCGTGCAGGACCCCGGCAACGGCCCGTCACATTTGGTTGCGACCCACGACGGCGGCGACGTGCAGGTGTCGCTGACGTCGCCCAATGCCATCAGCACGGGTACGCGCGCAGCCACGCTTTTCGGATCGATCGACACGCTGGCGCTGGCCACTGTCTGCGACGGCGATGAAGACGATGATGGCCACTGCGATCCGCAGCGTTCGCCGCAGGACCCACCGCAGCCGCCTCCGGCAAGTTACGTCATCGACAAGGTCGGCGACGGCTTCGTCCAGGGGAAGCTGGCCGGCACCGCGGTGCTGTTGTCCGAACTGCGGGATGGTGGTTCGCTTCCCACCACGGAGGTGGAGTTCCGCTTCCGGGCACCACAAGCCAGCGGCGACACCGACCCGTCCCTCGCCCTGGCCAATAGCCTGGCGGCGGGCGCCGGCGCAACCGATGACGCCACGCTGGAGGCATTTGGCCAGCTCAATGCGCTTATGGGCCTGACCGGTTGCGACGCCGAAGCGGACTAGGCCGGTTCAACCCAAGGGGCTGGCACCCGCACCGCGCCTTCCATCAGCACGCGCGCGCTGCGGCTCATGATGGCCTTGCGCACCTGCCACTGGCCGTCCACCTGCGTGGCCTCGGCGCCTACGCGCAGGGTGCCGCTGGGGTGGCCGAAGCGCACGGCCTGGCGGTCGCCACCGCCGGCGGCCTCGTTGACCAGGGTGCCCGGGATGGCCGCGGCGGTGCCGATGGCAACCGCGCAGGTGCCCATCATCGCGTGGTGCAGCTTGCCCATGGACAGCGCGCGCACGCACAGGTCGATATCGCCGGCGGCGATCTTCTTGCCGCTGCTGGCGACGTGGTCGGCGGGCGGGGCGACGAAGGCGATCTTGGGCGTGTGCTGGCGCTTGGGGGCTTCGGAAACATCGCCGATAAGGCCCATGCGCACCGCGCCGTGGGCCCGGATGGTTTCAAACCGCGCCAGCGCCGCCGGGTCGCCGTTGATGGCGTCCTGCAGCTCGGTGCCGGTGTAGCCGATGTCCTTCGCACGCACGAAGATGGTCGGGATGCCGGAGTTGATCATCGTGGCTTCGAAGCTTCCGACGCCGGGCACGTCGAGCGTATCCACCCGATTGCCGGTCGGGAACAGGGCGCCGCCGTCTTCGCCGTCGTCGGCCGGATCCATGAATTCGAGCACGATCTCGGCGGCCGGGAAGGTGACGCCGTCGAGCTCGAAGTCGCCGGTTTCCTGCACTTCCCCGTTCGTGATGGGCACGTGGCAGACGATGGTCTTGCCGATGTTGGCTTGCCAGACCTTGACCGGAAACACGCCGTTTTCGGGCAGCCGCGCCTTGTCGATAAACCCGTTGGCAATCGCGAACGGACCGACCGCGGTGCTGAGGTTGCCGCAGTTGCCCGACCAGTCCACGAAAGCGGTCTCGATGGACACCTGGCCGTACAGATAGTCGACGTCGTGGCCAGGCTGGCTGGCCTTGCTGATGATCACGCACTTGCTGGTGCTGCTGGTGGCGCCGCCCATGCCGTCGGTGTGCTTGCCGTAGGGGTCGGGCGAGCCGATGACGCGCATCAGCAGTGCGTCACGCGCCGGACCGGGCATCCGCGCGGCTTCGGGCAGGTCCTCGAGGCGGAAGAACACGCCTTTCGATGTGCCGCCGCGCAGGTAGGTTGCCGGGATTTTCAGTTGGGGTGCGTGGGTCATGGGTTCACCATTTACGTCAAAGCTTCAAGGGCGTCTGCCACGCGCTGACAAGCAACGATGGTGTCGATCACCAATCGCTCCTGGACGTCCACGTGGCCTTCGTATTCAGACAGGTTTCGTTTGCTGTGCGCCTGGTCCAGCACGCGCCAGACTTCGGGGCCCAGTTCCAGGGTATGGGGGAGCACCTGGAAAACAATGTAGCGATGGCGGGCGCGATAGCCCTGTCGCCTGAGTGCGGCCAGGCAGAGCGCGTGGGCGGCGTTGTAGGCGAGGTCGAAGCGGCTTTCGAGTGAAAGCACGTCATTGCCTGCGTCCGCCAGCCTGGCTTTGCCCGACCGCACCAGTCCCCGTACTTCAGCCTCGTCCGGCGGCTCCGCCACCAGGGGCTTGGCCGGTCCGGCAAGGTTCTCAAGCGCCGAGGTCATGCTCGCTTCCAATCAGCCACAGCTTCGGCTGCGCCAGCAGCTTCGTGACGAAGGCATTGCCGTCGCGAAGTCGCCGCGCCAGTTCGTCGCGGGTATAGATCGTTGGATTGACCTGGCGACCCAGGCGTTCGATGGCGGGATGCAAGGCCGCCATGACGTCGGCGTAGCCCAGCGTTTCCGAGACCAGCAGCAGATCGACGTCGCTCGCCGAAGTGTCCTCGCCGCGTGCAACCGACCCGTAGATGAAGGCAAGGTCCAGCTGGCTGCCCAGGGGCGCAAGCGCTTCCTTGAGCGGCTCGGCCAGTCCGAATGTCTTGCGGACGATGGCGACGAGTTCGGCGTGGATCGGACTGGCCGGATTGGCGCTGTAGAGCTTTTGATTCCCCGACTTTTCGACCCGGAGCAGGCCACTGCCGGCCAGGCGCGCAACTTCGCGCTGCACGGCCCCGCTGCCGGCACCGGTGGCGTTGATCAGTTCGCTCACGGTGGACCGGCGCCCGGGTTGTCCGAACAGGTAGCCCAGGACGCGCTGTTGGGTCTGCGTAAAAAGCGCGTCCGAGAGGTTGGCGCGCGCGTACAGCGCGGCCGCTTCACTGATCCGGGGGGACTGCCTATTGCCCATATCGGGCAGGATATTGCCCAACTTGGGCATTTACAAGCCCCTGCCCTGATTTTCAGCCTCACGCGGCCTTGGTGGACTCCAGGAAGTCCTGGGCGAAACGCTGCAGCACGCCGCCGGCTTCGTAGATGGAGACTTCTTCGGCGGTATCGAGGCGGCAGGTGACGGGCACTTCGACGCGGCTGCCATCGCGGCGGTTCACGACCAGGGTCAGCGTCGCACCCGGGGTGCGCTCGCCGGTGACGTCGTAGGTTTCGGTGCCGTCCAGGCCCAGGGTCTTGCGGGTGGTGCCGGCTTCGAACTCCAGCGGCAGCACGCCCATGCCGATCAGGTTGGTGCGGTGGATGCGCTCGAAGCCCTCGGCGACGATGGCCTCGACGCCGGCCAGGCGCACGCCCTTGGCGGCCCAGTCGCGACTGGAGCCCTGGCCGTAGTCGGCGCCCGCGACGATGATCAGCGGCTGGCGGCGCTCCATGTAGGTTTCGATCGCTTCCCACATGCGCGTTACCTTGCCCTCCGGCTCGATGCGCGCCAGCGAACCCTGCTTCACCTTGCCGTCTTCGAG
>CAXAYM010000237.1:0-4229 GCA_963973175.1 uncultured Arenimonas sp. | reverse complement strand
CGCAGGCAAAAAGAAGGCAGGGCCGCCTGTCCCGAAAACAGTCGATCGCCCTGCCAAAGGGTGTCAACGCCAGGGGGCGGTTGACTGCAAATTGGTTTCCGGGCGGCTCGACGAGGAGAAGAACGCGTCCGGACGGGGCCAATGGACCATTCCGGCGCCGGACGCGCAAGACGCCGCGGTTGGTAGTCAAAGCGGGCGCTGCTAAGTAGAACTAACAGGTTTCGGGCAGGCCATTGAAGCGACAGGGAGCGGCCGCCAGGATTGAGCAAATGCGGACAAGGTGAGGAAAGAAATGCTCACCTAGTTAGCTTAGCTATCGCCCCGCGATCCGCCGGCTTCCCGGCGCCCCTGGGCCCGGGCAAGCCCGGCGCCGGTGAAAGCCCAGGCCAGGGCCACGCCGGCGCCGGCCACGGCGACCACGGCCGGGCTCGAGGCGAAGGCGTCGATGCCGGCCTTCACCCAGCCGCTGACCGCATCCGCGCCGCGGTAGACGGCGGTGTCGATGACGTTCTTGGCCTTGTACTTGGCCGACGGCGCCACGACCGTGAACAACATTTCCCGGCCCGGCCGCGCCAGCGCATATTCGCCCGCGCGCCGGGTGACCATGACGATGGCCAGCACGGCGAACGTCGGTGCCATCGCCAGCCACAGGAAGCCGCCCACCATCACCACCGGCACCGTCGTCAGCAGCACCACCAGGCCCAGGCGCCGCACGATGCGGCCGGTGAGGAAGAGCTGGGTCAGGATGGCGATCGTCTGCACCACGGTGTCGAGCAGGCTGAAGACGCGGGTCTGGTCGGTCGGGTCGGGGAAGTGCAGTTCGACCAGGCGTGCCTGTTCGAAGTACAGGAAGGTCGTCACCGTCGCCAGCAGCACCACGAAGGTGGCGATGCCGAGCAGGTAGGGCGAGCCGAGCACGGTGGTGATGCCCTGGAAGGGATTGCCGCCCAGCGGGGCGCGCCGCGCCAGCACTTCGGTTTCGTCCAGCGGGTGGCGGTCGCGCCAGCCTTGCAGCCACAGCGCCGCGCCGGCCGAACCGAGCAGGAACAGCGTGGCCAGCGCCATCAGGCCGCCGTGTCCCAGGACCCCGACCAGCAGCAGTCCCAGCAGGGGGCCCAGCAGTCCACCCGCGCTGGCGCCCGCGGCCATCAGCGCGAAGACCCGCTTGGCCTGCGAGGCCGGGAACAGGTCGGCCAGCACGCTCCAGGCCACCGAGATCGCCAGCAGGTTGAACACCGACAGCCAGATGTAGAACGCGCGCGCCAGCCAGGGGTTGTCCGGCGCGGCGTGGATGGCAGCCGCGAATCCCAGCAGGTTCAGCGCGAAAAAACCGTAGGTCCAGGGCAGGATGCGCCGGCGACGCACGTTGCTGGCGACCAGCCCGAACAGCGGTATCGCCACCAGCGTCGCGATGAAGGTGCCGGTGAACAGCCACTGCAGGTTGCGCACGCCGCCGGCGATGCCCATGGTTTCCCGCACCGGCCGCAGCATGAAGTAGCCGGCGAACAGCAGCAGGAACATCGCCATGCCCGCGACCACCGCCGGCACCTCATCCGGCTCGATGCCGAAGAGCCGGGCGACCAGGACTCTGATGCCGCCCGACGGGGTGGCCATGTCAGGCGAACATCGCGATCAGTTCGGCCCGCTGCGCCGCATCCAGCGTCGGACCGCTGCCGGCACGCAGGTTGTCGGACTGGCGGTCGGGCTTGCCGGTGGCAGGGATCACCACCGTCACCGCCGGATGGCTCAGCGCGAACTTGAGGAACATCTGCGCCCAGGAACTGACGCCGGCCTCGGCCGCCCAGCCCGGCAGTGGCTTGCCTGCCACGCGGGAGAACAGTTTGCCGTCGTCGAAGGCGCGGTTGACCATCACCGCCACGCCGCTGTCGGCGGCGGTCGGCAGCACGCGCTTTTCCGCGTTCGGCGCACCGACGGCGTAGTTGATCTGCACGAAGTCGGGTTTCTCCGCGGCGACGATGTCGGCCAGGGTGTCGTGCGAGGAATCCATGAAGTGGGTGAGCCCCACGTACTTCACCTTGCCCTGGGCCTTGAGTTCGCGCGCCAGCGCCAGCTGGGTCTTCCAGTCGCGCAGGTTGTGCACGGCCAGCAGTTCCACCTTGTCGGTGCGCAGCCGGCGCAGCGAGTCGGCGAACTGGGCTTCGCCGGCGGCGCGGTTGTCGGCGGCGAGTTTGGTGGCCAGGAAGACCTGGTCGCGCAGGCCGAGTTCGGCCATGAGGTCGCCCAGCACGTCCTCGGCATTGCTGTAGTTGGGCGAGGTGTCGATGACGCTGGCGCCGCCGGCGACGAATCGCCTCAGCACTTCCTTCAGGGGCTCGCGCCCTGCGGCGTCGACCTCGAAACTCCCGGAGGTGCCCATGCCGATCACCGGGATCTTTTCGCCCGTGGAGGGAATGGCGCGCATCTGCATGCCGGTCGCCAACGCCGACGACGTCGCGAAGGCGGGGCGGAGGGCGATCGCACCGGCGGCGATCACGGCGGCGGACAGGAATTCGCGGCGGCTGGCCATGGCGCGGACCTCTCGGTTTGGGTCGGGACAGGCGATCGTGTCGCAGGCTACGTGAACTTTCCGTTCATCGGCCCCTGCCGGTGGTCAGGGGCCTAGAGGGCGCCCGGGCGGGTCGTCGCGGAAGTCGCGCGCAAGCAGGCTGCGGCCCAGGCGGAACACCCCCTCGCGCACCACCCGGCGCATCACGATGTCGATGATCGTGGTCTGGTTGGGCTCGATCAGGTCCAGCAGGCCCTCGGGGCCCGCGGCGGTCCCGGCGGCCCAGTGTTCGACCAGACGTTCACCGCCGCGCGGCTGCAGCTGCAGGCCGTAGGGAGGCCGGGGCAGCCGCTCGGGCCGGACGACCCGGCCCCTGTCGTCGGTGATCGGCGGCGAACCGGTCAGCGCGGCGTGGTTGAGATAGAAGGCCAGGTGGCCCGGTACGCGGCGATGGCCCTGGCGGTCGGTCAGGAAACCCTCCGGCAGCTGGTTGGGGCTGGCGGCCGGGCCGGCGGTCAGCAGCAGGTCGATGTCCCCCAGCCGGGCGCCACTGTCGTCCAGCAGCCGGAAAATGACCATCGCATGCGGGTCATGGATGTAGCGGCGATCAGGCAGCACCGGGATCTTCTCGACCTCCAGGCGCCGGTCGGGCTGCTGGTGCTGGCGGTTCTCGGCGGCGAAGGCCTCGCCCAGGGCGCGATAGCCGGCTTCGTCGGCCACTGCGAGGCAGCGCAGCACGGCATCGACGGTCGGATGCGGGCGGTCGTCATCGCGGACGCTCGCCATGATTCCCATGTCCTGGCCACTGTGCGAAAGCCCCGGCAGGATGCGGAAAGGCGTGGGGGCCGAGCGTGTATCCGCGGCCGGAGACAGGTTCCTGAGCCGCTTGCGGGCGCTGGGCAGCGCCTCGCCCGGCATCGGCAGGGGCTGCTCGAGCACCAGGTGCCGGGCGTTGAGGTTGGCCGAGGCCAGGCGCACCACGCCATCGCTTCCGGTTTCACCGGTGTAGGCATTGACGTGGTCGTAGAGCTTGCGGTCGATGGCGTCGCCGCTGAGCACGAACGGAAACACCGGACGGGGCCCGCGCTGCAGCTGCTGCCCGGGATAGTCGTGGATCCAGCGCAGGTTGAGCGCCAGCGATTCGGGGCTGGCCAGCTCCAGCCAGTCCAGCACGCCCTGGCCCGGCTCGACGCCGTTGAACCAGGCGCGGATGCCGGCCAGCCGGCCCTTGCCCAGCTGGGCCAGCGCGGAGCCGAAGTTGGCCGGTGCCAGCATCACCAGGTGCGACAGCGGACAGTCGGCCAGGCGCCCGGGCTGCACGTAGTAGCGGTCCAGCCATTCCCGCAGCACCGGCCCCCCGGTGCTGTGGGTGATGCAGGCGAAGCGCCGGTCGCGGCCGGCGCCGGCGAGCACGCCCCGGATGGCATGTTCGAAGGCGCGGGCGATGTCGCCCAGCCGCACCTCGTCCCGGAAGCTGACGTATTGCCCGAGGTAGACATGGGCCACGTCCAGGCCCGGGCCGCCGCGGCGGGATGCCTCGCGCTTGAGGCGCGCCGGAAGTTCGCCGTAGGTGGCCGTGCTGGTCACCGACCAGCCATGCACGAATACCAGCAGGGGTTTGGCCATGGGCGGGGGGGCTTGCGGGGGGGAACCCATGCTAACTTAGCCCCCGGAAACAGGGGGATGCCCGCAGATGGTGCTGGAAGAGCGGCAGATGCTTGTC
>CAXAYM010000236.1:0-4264 GCA_963973175.1 uncultured Arenimonas sp. | reverse complement strand
CGGCAGCTTGGCGAAGGCGTCGTCGGTGGGCGCGAAGACGGTGAACGGGCCTTCGCCCGACAGGGTCTCGACCAGGCCGGCGGCCTTGACGGCGGCGACCAGGGTCTCGAAGTCGGCATTGCCGGCGGCAACGTCGACGATGGTGCCGGCGGCCTTTTCCTTGCCTTCGTGGTGGCCGGCGAGCGCCGGGGTCGACACGAGACCGGTGAGCATCAGGGCGAGCGCGGTTTTGCGAAGCAGGGTCATGGTGTTCTCCAGGGTGGGGGTGATGCCCGTTTGGGCACGCTCGCAGTCTCGCCGGGAGGCTGTCATGGCACCGTCGCGGCGGCGTCAGCACGGCGTGTTGTTGTCGTGTGTCCGGCGTGAGGACGTTCCCGGCCAGGCACGCGGCCCGTTATGCTCCGGTTTTTTCCGGGAGCCCATGCATGCAGCTGCAGGAGCGGGTGCTGCGCACGTCCGATGGCCACCTGTTCGGACTTCGCCTGCGCCGTCCGGACCACGTTCGGGGCGGCCTGCTGTTCCTGCCTGCGCTGGGCGTGCCGGCGACCAAGTACGACACGTTCACGCAGGCGCTTGGCATGCATGGCATCGCGTCGGCGGTGCCCGACTGGCGCGGCACCGGGAGCAGCCGGCAGCGCGCCGCCCGGGGCAGGGACTGGGGCTATGCCGAACTGCTGGAGCACGACCTGCCGACGGTGCTCGACGCGCTGGCCACGGACACCCGCTGGTGCCTTGGCGGCCACAGCCTGGGCGGGCAGTTCGCGGCGATGCTCGCGGCGCGCTTCCCGGCGCGCTGCGCCGGCCTGGCGCTGGTCGCCACCGGCGTGCCCGACTGGCGCAGCTACCGCGGCGGCAAGCGCTGGGGGATCGCCGGTTTCGCCCACGCGCTGCCGCTGATCACCCGCCTGGTGGGTCATTACCCCGGCGCGCGCCTGGGCTTCGCCGGACGCGAAGCCGGCGGGCTGATGCGCGACTGGTCGCGCACGGTCCGACGCGGCCGGTACGAGGACTATGGAACCAAGGGTGGCCTTGAGGCGGCCATGGCACGGGTGTCATGTCCGGCGCTGGGGGTGCACTTCGAACACGACGCCCTGGTGCCGGAAGCCACCTTGCACCGCCTGATGGAGAAACTCGGTTCCGGTCCGCGGCGCATCGAACGCTTCGACGCGCAGCGCCTGGGCACGCAGGCCGATCATTTCCGCTGGATGCGGGAACCGGCGGCCGTCGCGGCCGCCGTGGCGGACTGGCTGCCGGTCAGTTCTTGAAGTCGCGGTGGCAGGCCTGGCAGCCGTTCTGGATGCGGTCCAGGGCGACGCCGGCGGCGGCGCAATCGGCGGGTGGCGTGGCCAGCGCCGCGTCCAGCGAGGCCCGCAGGACGGTGGCGTGCTGGACGAAACGCTCGTCGTCCTCGGTCGGCAGGAAGGCGGGCTCGAGGTCGTTGCCCAGGTGACGCAGGGTCTGGAGGTGCGGCAGCAGGTCGGTGCTGGCGCAGCGGTTCTGCTTCACGTTGGCGCCCAGCGCCTGCATCTGCGCCGACATCACGGCCATCACGCCATTGGGGTAGGCCGTGCCCTGGCGCAGTGCGCTCATGGCGATCAGGGCGCAGGCGGCGCCGACGAACAGGCCGATCAGGACCAGGATCAGGGAACGCATGCACGGACTCCGGACAAGGAAAGACCGCCGGGAAGATACCACGGCGGTCCTTCCATCCAGGTCGCGGCCGGGGCGCCGCGACTTATCCGCCTATCAGCGCAGCAGGTCGATGTCGTTGCCATCCACGCGCACGTAGGCGCCTTCGCGGATGCCGTTGGCCAGGCGGGTGCGGTTGATCACGACCAGGCGGCCATCGTCCATGCGCACATGGATGTCGAAGGTTTCCTCGTTCATCCGGTTCTCGATGGCATTGCCGGCCACGGCGCCCGCGACGGCGCCCGCCACGGTGGCCGTGTTCTGGCGGCCCTCGCTGCTGTCGTCGGCGAGTTCACGGCCCGCGACGGCGCCGACCAGGCCACCGAGCACGGCGCCGGCGCGGCTGTTGCGGCGGCCGTTGTAGACCGGTTCGATGCGCTCGATGCGGCCGCAGTTGTAGCAGCGCTGCTGCTGCGAATAGCCGCGGTCGTAGGGATCGTATCCGTAGCCGCGGTCATAGCCGTAGCCCTGGGAGCGGGGCTGGCTCGCGCAGGCGGCCAGCGAGGTGGCGAGGGCGGCGACAACCAGCATGCGGGTCTTCATGGCGAACTCCTTCCGGGTGGATCGGGGACTCGGGGCCGAAGCTAGGCCGCGCGGCCTGAACCGGGGCCGACCGCGTCCGCCGGGGTTCGCGGACCGTTCATGCCGCGACGCCCGGCTAGAATATCGGCATGACTGATCCCCGATTCGCCGGTATCGACCGGCTCTACGGCCAGGGTGCCAGCGCCCGGCTGGCGCGGCGCCAGGCCTGCGTGGTCGGCCTGGGCGGCGTCGGCAGCTGGCTGGTGGAATCGCTGGCGCGCAGCGGCGTGGGCCGCCTGGTGCTGGTGGATGCCGACGAGGTCTGCGTCAGCAACACCAACCGCCAGTCGCATGCGCTGCAGGGACAGTACGGCCGCGGCAAGGGCGAGGTGCTGGCGGAGCGCTGCCGGGCCATCAATCCGGCGATCGACGTTGACGTCGTGCCCGCGTTCCTGCTTCCCTCGAACATGGAAACGATGCTCGACCGGGGCCATGACCTGGTGCTCGATGCCTGCGACAGTTTCCGGAGCAAGCTCGAGATGATCGCCTGGTGCCGGCGGCGCAAGCTGCCGATCATCGCCTGTGGTTCGGCCGGTGGACGCACCGACCCGACGCTCGTGCGGGTGCGCGACCTGTCCCGGACCGAACACGACGCCATGCTGGCACTGGTGCGCAAGAAGCTGCGCGCCGATTTCGGCTTCCCGCGCAACCCGGACCGCTACTTCGGCGTGCCCGCGGTGTATTCGCTCGAAAACGTGAAATATCCGCAGGCCGATGGCAGCGTCTGCGGCGTGCGGCCGAAGCTGGGGGCGGATGCGGCGCTCAAGCTCGACTGCGGCGCCGGCCTTGGCGCGGCCACCCACGTCACCGGCACCTTCGCCTTCGCGATGGCCGGCAAGGCCGTGGAGCTCCTGCTCAAGCCCCGCGCCGGCGACTGAGCCCGCTCAGCCGAACAGACGCAAGGCATTGGCCGTGGTGGCCTCGGCGATCGCGGCGACCGGTTGACCCCGCAGCTCCGCGACCACCTCCAGCACCCGGCGCAGGCGCGCGGGCTCGTTGCGCCGGCCGCGCCAGTCGGCATCGGGCTGGTCGGGGGCATCGGTTTCAAGCAGCAGGAAGTCGATCGGCATGGCCGCCACGGTGCGGCGCAGCCGTCTTGCGCGCTCGTAGGTGACCGGGCCGCCGATGCCCACGCAGAAGCCGAGTTCGAACAGCTGGCGGGCCTGCTCCTCGCTGCCTGACCAGCTGTGGACCACGCCGCGCAGGCCGCCGACGCGGCGCAGGGACGTGATCACTTCCTCGACCGCGCGGCGGGCGTGCAGCACCAGTGGGAGGTCGAACTCATGCGCCAGCTCCAGCTGGCGCTGGAAGTAAAGACGCTGGGCGTCGGGATCGAGGCCCTCGACGAAGAAGTCCAGGCCACATTCGCCGACGGCTGCCGGGCGTTCGGATTCGATCCAGCCGGCCAGTTCGTCCAGGTGCTCCGGCCGGTGCCGGTCCAGGAACATCGGGTGCAGGCCGTAGGCGGGCCGCAGGCCGGGTTCGGCGGCGCAGAGCGCCCGGATCCGGTCCCAGCTGTCGCGATCGACTGCAGGAACCAGCTGCCGCGCCACGCCGGCTTCGCGGGCGCGCGCCAGCACCGCGTCCCGGTCGGGATCGAATTCCGCTGCGTCGAGGTGGCAATGGCTGTCGTAGAACGGACTCATTCGCGCCGGGACTCGCCATCGATGATCCTGCCGTCGTCGGAAGGCGGGTCGCGGCGCCGCCAGCTCGCCAGCATCAGCGTCGCCAGGGCCGTGACGATCTCGTCGATGAACGGGATCGGGTCGGGCAGCAGCCAGCTGAGCAGCATCAGGCCCAGCGTCAGCTTGAACAGGGTCGGGAAGCGCAGCCGCGAAGCAAAGGCGGTCAGCGGACCGGTGATGGGGTGGGGCATGGGGGGCTCCGTCAGGGTCGCTTCCAGCGAAATTAACACGGGGTGAGGGCCCTTCACGGCTTTCGGCCGCCGTTCAGGCGGGCTGGCACAGATTACCTTCGCGACAACGGGCACAAG
>CAXAYM010000235.1:0-4270 GCA_963973175.1 uncultured Arenimonas sp. | reverse complement strand
CCGGCGGCGGCTGTTTCGCGCGTTTTGCCGCGCGCGCGGACGCCGAGGCCGCGCTGGCGCGCCTTCCCCCGAGGATGCGTGCCTGGGTGGCCGACGGCGTGGACGTGTCGCCCCTGCACCGGGCGCTGTCCGCGGCCCGGGGCCGGTAACGATCGATTCAATGGTGGGGCGTCGCCAAGTGGCCTAAGGCACCGGGTTTTGATCCCGGCATTTCGTAGGTTCGAATCCTACCGCCCCAGCCATCCGAAGTTTCGCCCTTCATCCACCTCCAACGCGGAAGCCAGCCACCATGAGCAAGCAGAACCTGCTCGTCTTCACCGGCAACGCCAACCGGCCGCTCGCGCTGGCGGTGTGCCGACAGCTCGGCATTCCGCTCGGCAAGGCCCAGGTCGGGCAGTTCTCCGACGGCGAGGTGCAGGTCGAGATCGAGGAGAACGTGCGCCGGCAGGAGGTGTTCGTAATCCAGTCCACCAGCGCGCCGACCGCCGAGAACTTCATGGAGCTGCTGGTGCTGATCGATGCGCTCAAGCGCGCCTCGGTGGCCAGCGTCACGGCCGTGGTGCCGTATTTCGGCTACGCCCGCCAGGACCGCCGGATGCGTTCGGCGCGCGTGCCGATCACCGCCAAGGTGGCCGCCAAGATGTTCAGCGCCGTCGGCACCGACCGCGTGCTCACGGTGGACCTGCACGCCGACCAGATCCAGGGATTCTTCGACATCCCGATGGACAACGTCTATGCCTCGCCGCTGCTGCTGGCGGACATCTGGCGCAGCCAGGGCACCGACAACCTGATCGTGGTCTCGCCCGACGTCGGCGGCGTGGTGCGCGCCCGTGCGATCGCCAAGCGGCTCGACGACGCCGACCTGGCGATCATCGACAAGCGCCGCCCGAAGGCCAACGTCGCCACCGTGATGAACATCATCGGCGACGTCGAAGGCAAGACCTGCGTGCTGGTGGACGACATCGTCGACACCGCCGGCACCCTGTGCGCGGCCGCCGCGGCCCTGAAGGCCAATGGCGCGAAAAAGGTCGTGGCCTACTGCACCCACCCGGTGCTGTCCGGCGCGGCCATCGCCAACGTCACCAATTCGCAGCTCGACGAACTGGTGGTCACCGACACCATCCCGCTGTCGGAAGCCGCGCGGGCCTGCCCGCGCATCCGCCAGCTCAGCGTCGCCGAGCTGCTCGCGGAAACCATCCGCCGCATCGCCTTCGGCGAGTCGGTGAGTTCGCTGTACGTGGATTGAGCCCGGGCGGGGCATCGGGCATCGGCGTGTCGCGCCGATGCCCGATTCCCGGGACGGGAACGACGCGGGGCCTGGTCGCGGGCACCGCGGAACGCGCCGCAAGGCGCATCACCTGAAGAAGGCAACATCAACATGGCTACCAATCACAATCTCACGGCCACCGGCCGCAAGGACGAGGGCAAGGGTGCGAGCCGCCGCCTCCGTCGCAGCGGTCACGTGCCGGCCATCGTTTATGGCGGTCACAAGGACCCCATGAGCATCCAGATCGAGCACAACCACCTGTGGATCGCCAGCCAGAACGAATGGTTCTACTCGGCCATCGTCGACCTGGACGTCGACGGCAAGATCGAGAAGGTGCTGCTGCGTGACATGCAGCGCCACCCGTTCAAGCAGCAGATCCTGCACCTGGATTTCCTGCGCGTCTCCGAGAACGAGGCCCTGCGCGCCAAGGTGCCGCTGCACTTCGTGAACCAGGAGAAGTCCCCGGCCGGCAAGTCCGCGGGCGTCGTGGTCACCCACGAGCTCAACGAAGTCGAAGTCAGCTGCCTGCCCCGCGACCTCCCGGAGTTCCTGGAGATCGACCTGTCCGACCTGGTGGTCGGCGACATCATGCACCTCTCGCAGATCAAGCTGCCCAAGGGCGTCACCATCCCGGCCCTGGCCCACGGCAAGGAACATGACCTGGCGATCGTCATCGCCCGCCATGCCCGCGTCGAGGTCGAGGAAGACACGGCCGCCGACGCCGAGTCGGCCGACGTGCCGGCCGCCAAGGTCGCCAAGCCGGAAGCCGGCGACGACGCGAAGAAGAAGTAATCCCGGCCGCCGCCCCGGCCCGTGCCGGGGCGGCGAACGAGGACGCCCTCCGTGTCATCGCTACGACTCATCGTCGGCCTGGGTAACCCCGGCGCCGAACACGCCCGGACCCGGCACAACGCCGGGTTCTGGTTTCTGGACGCCCTGGCCGCGCAGGCCGGGGCGCGTTTCGGCCTGGAATCGAAGCTGCACGGCGAAACCGCCAAGGTCGAAATCGCCGGCCACAGCCTCTGGCTGCTGCGCCCGGCCACCTTCATGAACGCGTCCGGCCGCTCCGTCGCCGCGGCGCTGCGTTACTGGAAGATCGAGCCCGAGCAGGCCCTGCTGGCCCACGACGACCTGGACCTGGCCCCCGGCCTGGCCCGGCTGAAGTTCGACGGCGGCCACGGCGGCCAGAACGGCATCCGCGACACCATGCAGCACCTGGGCCACGGCAAGTTCCACCGCCTGCGCATCGGCATCGGCCACCCCGGGCACAAGGACAGGGTCACCCCCTGGGTGCTGGGCAAGCCCGGCAAGGACGACGAGGCGGCCATCGGGCGCGCCATCGACGACGCCCTGGCAGTGATGCCCCTGGCCGTGGACGGCCGGTTCCCCGAGGCGATGAAACGCCTGCACACCCCCAAATCCTGAGGAAGACACCCCCATCATGGGCATCAAATGCGGCATCGTCGGCCTGCCCAATGTCGGCAAGTCCACCCTGTTCAACGCGCTCACCAAGGCGGGCATCGCCGCGGCGAACTTCCCGTTCTGCACCATCGAGCCCAATACGGGCGTGGTGCCGGTGCCCGACCCGCGGCTGAACCAGCTGGCGGAGATCGTCAAGCCGCAGAAGGTGATCCCGACTTCCTTCGAGTTCGTGGACATCGCCGGCCTGGTCGCCGGCGCCAGCAAGGGCGAGGGCCTGGGCAACAAGTTCCTGGCGCATATCCGTGAAGTGGACGCCATCGCCCACGTGGTGCGCTGTTTCGACCACCCCGACATCGTCCACGTGGCCGGCAAGGTCGATCCGATCTCGGACATCGAGACCATCGACACCGAGCTGGCCCTGGCCGACCTGGATTCGGTCGAGAAGGCCCTCAACCGGGCCGAACGCGAGGCCAAGACCGGCAACAAGGACGCGATCGCTCGCAAAGAGGTCCTGGCCCGCCTGCGCGCCGGCCTCGACGAGGGCACTCCGGCCCGCGCCCTGGGCCTGTCCGCCGAAGACCGCGCGGTCGTTCGCGACCTGTTCCTGCTGACGCTCAAGCCGGTGATGTACGTGGCCAACGTGCTCGAGGACGGCTTTGAAAACAACCCGATGCTGGACCTGGTCCGGGCCCGGGCCGAGAAGGAGGGCGCCCAGGTGGTGCCGGTCAGCGCCGCCATCGAAGAGGAGATGTCCCAGCTCGAGGACGCCGACCGCGCCGAGTTCCTGGCCGAGATGGGCCTGGACGAGCCGGGCCTGAATCGCGTCATCCGGGCCGGCTACGCCCTGCTGGGCATGCAGACCTACTTCACCGCCGGCGTGAAGGAAGTCCGGGCCTGGCAGGTGCGCAAGGGCGCCACGGCCCCGCAGGCGGCCGCGGTGATCCACACCGACTTCGAAAAGGGCTTCATCCGGGCCGAAACCATCGCTTTCGACGATTTCATCAAGTACCGGGGCGAGGCCGGCGCCCGCGACGCCGGGCGCCTGCGCCTGGAGGGCAAGGATTACCTGGTGCAGGAGGGCGACGTCCTGCATTTCCGCTTCAACGTCTGAGCCCGCGGAAATTAGTGTGCCAAGGGCGTTGACATTTGTGCCCGCGACCCTGAAAATTACGGGCTCCCTGACGGAGGGATACCCAAGCGGCCAACGGGGGCAGACTGTAAATCTGCTGGCTTACGCCTTCGGTGGTTCGAATCCACCTCCCTCCACCAGTCCGGCGGGGCCAGTGAATCGGTCCGGCAGGGCGGGAGTAGTTCAATGGTAGAACCTCAGCCTTCCAAGCTGATCATGCGGGTTCGATTCCCGTCTCCCGCTCCATTGGATTGAAGTTCCACGTTCCACCAGAGTCACCCAAAATTCCGCTCATGTAGCTCAGTCGGTAGAGCACTTCCTTGGTAAGGAAGAGGTCGCTGGTTCGATTCCAGTCATGAGCACCAACACCCCTCCTTGAATCCACCGGGTACACGCTAATGTCCAAGGGTAAGTTTGAGCGCACCAAGCCCCACGTGAACGTGGGCACCATC
>CAXAYM010000234.1:0-4271 GCA_963973175.1 uncultured Arenimonas sp. | reverse complement strand
AGGAAGTCGTGCTGAACCTGCAGAAGATCGACGTCGACGAGGAGCTCGACCGCCTGGCCAGCCACGTCGCCGAGGCGCGCCGCGTGCTCGATCTGCCCGAGGCCGTCGGCCGCCGGCTGGATTTCCTGATGCAGGAGTTCAACCGCGAGGCCAATACCCTCGGCTCCAAGTCCGTGGACAGCCGGACCACCCAGGCCGCGGTGGAGCTCAAGGTGCTGATCGAACAACTCCGCGAACAGGTGCAGAACCTCGAATGAGCACGACCCGGGGCACGCTCTTCATCGTCGCCGCGCCCTCCGGGGCGGGCAAGTCGAGCCTGGTCAACGCCGTGCTGGCCCGGGAGCCGGGCATCGCGCTGTCGATCTCCTTCACGTCGCGGGCGCCGCGGCCGGGCGAGCGCCACGCCCAGCATTACCACTTCGTCAGCAAGGAAGAGTTCGTGGCCATGGTCGCCAACGGCGACTTCTTCGAGCACGCCCAGGTGCACGGCGACTACAAGGGAACGGCCCGGCAGTCGGTCGAGCCGCAGCTGGCCGCCGGCAAGGACGTGCTGCTGGAGATCGACTGGCAGGGCGCCCGGCAGGTGCGCGAACAGGTGCCCGACTGCGTCAGTGTGTTCATCCTGCCCCCGTCCCGCGACGCCCTGCAGACCCGGATGCGCAACCGCGGCCAGGACAGCGAGGAGACCATCGCCCGCCGGCTGGCCGCCGCGCGCGAGGAAATGAGCCACTACGACGAATTCGACTACGTTATCGTCAATGAGCATTTCGACGCAGCCGCCGCCGAACTCAGGGCCATCTTCATCGCCCACCGGCTGCGCCGGCCGGTCCAGGCCCGGCGCCATGCGGCGCTGATCCGCGACCTGCTGGCCTGATTGCAGGGGACGGCGACCGAGGGTAGAATGCCCGGTTCACGTAACTCATTGATTTTCCGTGGAGCCCCGGCCGGGCCCCGCGGCTGAGGAGATCCCATGGCCCGCATTACCGTGGAAGATTGCCTGTCCGTCGTGGACAACCGCTTCGAGCTGGTCCTGATGGCCTCCAAGCGCGCCCGCCAGCTGGCCAAGGGCGTGGACCCGGCGCTGGACAACAGCGAGAACGACGACAAGCCCACCGTGCTGGCGCTGCGTGAAATCGCCGCCCGCAAGGTCGACCAGGCCATGATCGACGACGTCGAGCGCGCCGAGCGCGAGCGCGCCGAGCGCGAGGCCCTGGAGTGGGCCGCCGCCGAAGTCGTCGACGACGACCTGGGCAAGGGCGGCGACGACCTCTGAGTCACCCGGCCGGCGCTGCCGGCCCCGGCGTCAAGGCCTCGCCCGGATCGCCGGCGGGGCCTGCAGCCCCCGGCATTGATGCCTTTCCCGCGCCCGCGTAGGCTGCGGACATGTCCTCGTTCTCCAAGCCAAGACTGGCGGATGCCCCCTGCCCGGACCCCTGTCCGGACGCGGTGGAGGCGCTCGAGCGGCGCCTGACCGAATACCTGCCGATCGACCAGGTCAGGCAGGTCCGGCGCGCCTATGAGATCGGCGCCCGCGCCCACGAAGGCCAGCTGCGCAAGTCCGGCGAGGCCTACATCACCCATCCGGTGGCCGTGGCCTCCCTGCTCGCCGACCTGCGGCTGGACGCCGAAACCCTGTGCGCGGCCATCCTGCACGACGCGCTGGAAGACACGCCGCTGCCGCGCAGCGAGATCGAGCGCGAGTTCAGTCCCACCGTCGCCGAGCTTGTGGACGGCGTCACCAAGCTCGACAAGCTGCATTTCCGCGACCGCCAGGAAGCGGCGGCGGAGAGCTTCCGCAAGATGATGCTGGCGATGGCGCGCGACCTGCGCGTCATCCTGATCAAGCTGGCCGACCGCCTGCACAACATGCGCACGCTCGATGCGATGGCCGCCGAATCGCGCCGCCGCATCGCCCGCGAGACGCTCGAGATCTACGCCCCCATCGCCCAGCGCCTGGGCATGAACAAGTTCAAGGCCGAACTGCAGGACCTGGGCTTCCGGGCCCTGTATCCGAAGCGGCATGCGGTCATTTCCAGGCGCATCGCGTCGCAGCCGGTGATGCGCCGGGAGGCCCTGGCCACCGTCGAGGCCCAGCTGGCCCAGCGCCTGGCCCAGGAACAGCTGACCCACACGCTGGTGAGCCGGGTGAAGTCGCCCTGGAGCATCTACACCAAGATGAAGCAGGAGCACAAAAGCCTGGACCAGGTGCTTGATGTCTTCGGCTTCCGCATCGTGGTGCCGGAAGTGATGCAGTGTTACCACGCGCTCGGGGCGGTGCACTCCGTCTACAAGCCGCTCGAGGGTCGTTTCCGCGACTTCATCGCCATTCCCAAGGCCAACGGCTACCAGAGCCTGCACACGGTGCTGTTCGGCCCCTATGGCGCGCCCGTGGAGGTGCAGATCCGCACCGAGGAAATGGACCAGGTGGCCGAACGCGGCGTCGCCGCGCACTGGCTGTACAAGAGCGCCGGCAGCGGCAGCAGCGCGGCGCAGACGCGCGCCCAGGACTGGATCCGCAACCTGATGGACACCCAGCAGGCGGCGGGCTCGTCGCTGGAGTTCCTGGACAACGTCAAGGTCGACCTGTTCCCGGACGAGGTCTACCTGTTCACGCCGCAGGGCGACATCATGGCGCTGCCGCGCAACGCCACCGCGCTCGATTTCGCCTATGCCGTGCACACGGACGTGGGCAACCACGCGGTGGCCGCCCGCGTGGACAAGAAGCTGGTGCCCCTGCGCACCAAGCTCACCAGCGGCCAGAGCGTCGAGATCATCACCGCGCCCTCGGCCTCGCCCGGCCCGCAGTGGCTGGAATACGTGGTCTCGAGCAAGGCGCGCACCGCCATCCGGCATTTCCTCAAACGGCTCGAGCACGAGGACGCCGTGGACCTGGGCCACCGCATGCTCGATCGTGCGCTCGAGGCCATGGAAAGCTCGCTCGACCGCGTGCCCGCGGACCGGATCGAACAGCTGCTGGCCGACCTGCGCTACCGCCGCCTGGAGGAGCTGCTGGCCGACATCGCCCTGGGCAACCGCATGCCCGCGCAGGTGGCGCGCATGATGGTCAACGGCCAGGACGACCTGCCGCTGACCGACGCCGAACTGCCGGTGTCGCCGACCGAACGCATCATGATCACCGGCAACGAGCGCGGCGTGCTCAGTTTCGCCGCCTGCTGCCACCCGATTCCTGGCGACGAGATCATGGGTTACCTCAGCGCCGGCAAGGGGGTGGTGGTGCACCGCATGGACTGCCCGAACGTCGCCGAATACCGCAAGTTCCCCGAGCGCTGCGTGCCCATGGCCTGGGACCGCAGCGTCGAGGGCGACTACCGGGTGATCCTGCGCATCGAGGTCGAGAACAAGCCCGGCGTGCTCGCCCAGGTCGCGGCGGCGGTGGCCGAGAGCAATTCCAACATCGACGCGGTCGAATACCGCGAGCGTGACCTCACGGTGTCGGTGATGGAATTCTCGATCGAGGTGCGCCATCGCAAGCACCTGGCCGACGTCATCCGCCGCATCCGTCGCCTCGGCGTCGTGCACGGGGTGCAGCGCGTCTGAGCGCGGCTGGCGGCTGGGTGCTGGCCGCTCCTACAATGGCCGTCCACGTCCCACGCCGAGGTCCGCCATGCCCCGCATCGCCGTCGCCACCGATCGTGCTCCCGCCGCCATCGGGCCCTATTCGCAGGCCGTGCGCGCCGGCGGCACGGTCTACCTGTCCGGCCAGATCCCGCTCGACCCGGCCACCGGGGAGCTGGTGCAGGCCGACATCAGCACCGAAACCCGGCGCGTGTTCGACAACCTCAAGGCGGTCTGCGAGGCCGCGGGCGGCAGCCTTGATGACGTCGCCCGCATCGGCATCTACCTCACGGACCTGTCGGATTTTGCCGCGGTGAACGCAGTGATGGCGGACTACTTCCAGGCCCCGTACCCGGCGCGTTCCACCATCCAGGTCGCCGGCCTGCCCAAGGGTGCGCGCGTGGAAGTGGATGCCGTGCTGGTTTCCGGCTGAGGCATGAAGCGCGCGCCGCGCCGCGGCGACTCCGACACGACCATGCTCGGGCCCGCGGGTGCACAGCGGGTGTCCACCTTGCCCGGCGTGGGGCCCAAGGTCGCGGAAAAACTCGCCGCGCGCGGGCTCGAAACGCTGCAGGACCTGTGGCTGCACCTGCCGCTTCGCTACGAGGACCGCACGCGCATCGAAGCAATCGCTTCGCTGCGCCCCGGCCAGCCCGCGCAGGCCAATCATCGCGGCGCTGCCCGGCTCGGTGCCC
>CAXAYM010000233.1:0-4273 GCA_963973175.1 uncultured Arenimonas sp. | reverse complement strand
CGACCCGGCCGGGGCCAGGCTGCTGCTGTCGGCGGCAGTGCCACTGGAGGTCGGGGGCCAGGTCCGCGGCGCGGTGCTGATCGAGCGTTCGAATTCCGAAGTGCTGCTGCTCACCGACCAGGCGTTCTCGCGGCTGCTGTGGGTCAGCCTCGTTGCCTTCCTGGCGTCGGGCGGCATCATCCTGCTGTTCGCGACCCGCCTGGGCCAGCGCATCCGCCGCCTGCGCGACGCCGCCGAACGCGCGCTCGACCGCGAAGGCCGGGTCACGCCCTTCCCGCGTACCCGGGCGCGTGACGAGGTCGGTGACCTCTCGCGCAGTTTCGCCCGGCTGCTCGACCAGGTCGCGGCGTACACCGACTACCTGCGTTCGCTGTCGGGAAAGCTCTCGCATGAGCTGAACACGCCCCTGGCGATCGTGCGCAGCTCGCTGGACAACCTCGACCACGAACGCCTCGAACCCCAGGCGCGGATCGTGCTTTCCCGCGCCCGCGACGGCGTCGAACGCATGGGCCACCTGGTGCGGACGATGAGCGAAGTGACCCGCATAGAACACGCCATCGACGCCGCCGAGGCCGAGGACCTGGACCTGCGCCCCCTGCTGCTCGATTGCGCCGACGCCTACCGGGCGCTGCTGGCGCCACGCGAGCTGCGGCTGGAGCTGCCGCCCGGCCCGCTGCCGCTGCGTGCCGCACCGGAGTTGCTGGTCCAGGCGCTGGACAAGCTGGTCGACAACGCCCGTGGCTTCACCCCGGAAAGCGGCTGGGTCCGCCTGTCGGCGGCGAGGGAGGGCGAGGGCGTGCGCATCGCCCTGGCGAACCAGGGGCCGTCCTTGCCCGAATCCATGCGTGGCCGCCTCTTCGATTCCCTGGTCAGCCTGCGCGACAAGACCCAGCGCGCCGAGGGCGCGGCGCACCTGGGTTTCGGGCTCTATGTCGTGCGCCTGGTCGCCGACCTGCACCGCGGCCACGCCGAAGCATGCAACCTGCCGGCGGGCGAGGGCGTCGAGTTCATCCTCCACCTGCACGGCATGCCCGCTGGCCTGTAGGAGCGCCTTCAGGCGCGAATCTTCTCTTTGCCACAGGCAAGGGCTTCGCGCCTGAAGGCGCTCCTGCAAAGGTCTGTGGATATACTTGGATTCGCCTCCAACGGACGCCCCGCGTGATTTCCGCCGACGACTTCCAGACCCTCGCCAAGGCCGGCCACAACCGCATCCCGGTCGTGCGCGAGGTGCTGTCCGACCTCGACACCCCGCTGTCGGTGTACCTGAAGCTGGCCGACGGCCCGCATACCTACCTCTTCGAGTCGGTGGAAGGCGGCGAAACCTGGGGTCGCTATTCGATCATCGGCCTGCCGGCACGCCGCACCTACACCTTCCGCGGCCACCAGCTGGAGGTACGCGAACATGGTGAAGTCACCGAAACCCGCGCCCTCGAAGATCCCCTGGCCGAGGTCGACCGTCTGCGCGCCTCCTTCAAGGTGCCGCGCATTCCCGAACTGCCCGGGTTCACCGGCGGCCTGGTCGGGTATTTCGGCTTCGAGACCATCGGCTGGATCGAATCGCGCCTGGCCGGCGGCGACAAGCCGGACCAGCTGGGCACGGCCGACGCGCTGCTGATGCTCAGCGAAGAACTCGCGGTCTTTGACAACCTCAAGGGGCGCCTGTACCTGGTGGTGCACGCCAACCCGGAAGAGCCGCAGGCGTATGCCCGCGCCGTGCGCCGGCTGGATGAACTGGTGCATCGCCTGCGCCACTCCGGCCGCAGCTATCCCGACGTGCTCGATCCTTCTCTGCTGCAGGAGCAGGACTTCGTGTCCGGCTTTACCCGCGAAGGTTTCCTCGCGGCAGTGGAACGCTGCAAGGAGTACATCCGCGCCGGCGACATCTTCCAGGTGGTGCTCAGCCAGCGGATGAGCGTGCCGTTCCGGGCCCGCCCGGTGGATGTGTACCGCGCCCTGCGCGCGCTCAACCCGTCGCCGTACATGTATTTCCTCGACCTGGGCGACACCCAGGTGGTGGGCAGCTCGCCCGAGATCCTGGTGCGGCTGCAGGGCGGCGAAGTCACCGTCCGCCCGATCGCCGGCACACGTCCGCGCGGCGACACGCCCGAGGCCGACGCCGCGCTCGAGGCCGAGCTGCTGGCCGATCCCAAGGAACGCGCCGAGCACCTGATGCTGATCGACCTCGGCCGCAACGACGTCGGTCGCGTCGCCGACCCCGGCAGCGTTACCGTGCCCGACCGCTTCATCATCGAACGCTACTCGCACGTGATGCACATCGTCAGCGAAGTGCGCGGGCAGCTGCAGCCCGGGCTGGGCTTCGCCGATGTCATCAAGGCGACCTTCCCGGCGGGAACGGTCAGCGGTGCGCCGAAAATCCGCGCGCTGGAAGTGATCCGCGAGCTCGAGCCGGTGAAGCGCAACATCTATTCCGGCGCCGTCGGCTACATCAACTGGTGGGGCGACGCCGACACCGCGATCGCCATCCGCACCGCGGTGATCCAGGACGGCCGCCTGCACGTGCAGGCCGGCGCCGGCATCGTGCACGACTCCGACCCGCAGAAGGAGTGGGAGGAGACGATGAACAAGGGCCGCGCGCTGTTCCGCGCCGTGGCCCAGGCCGCTGGTGGGCTCTGAGGCGGCGGGGCAGTGCCGGTGTTCGCCAGGTTCCGCCCCCGCAGCGCAAGCCTCCGCCTCTGGCTCGCGCTGAGCTTCGGCGCGCTCGCGGTGGCCCTGGTCGGCGTGCTGTCCTGGCAGGTCGAGCGCGTGGCCACCGACAAGCTCCAGGACGACATCGGCCTGCGCCTGCAGACCCGCGCCACGGCGCTGGCCGGCCGGCTCGACCGCGGCCTGTACGAGCGGCTCAACGACATGCGGGCGCTGGCACTGATGCCGATCCTCGACGACCCGCTGGCCAACGAGGACACCCTGCGCGACCTGTTCGACCTGATGCAGCTCAACTATCCCGACTACGTCTGGATCGGCGTGACCAGCGCCGACGGCAGGGTGCTGGTCTCGAACCGGGGCCTGCTCGAGGGCGTCGATGTTTCCGCGCGACCCTGGTTCTCGGCCGGACGCAAGGATCCCTACGTCGGCGACCTCCACGACGCGGTGCTGTTGTCCAAGCTGGTGTACGACCCGGGCGGCGAGCCCCTGCGGCTGGTCGACGTCGCGGCGCCCGTGCATGACGCCCCCGGCGTGGTGACCGGCGTGCTGGGCGCCCATCTTTCCTGGCGCTGGGCCGAGTCGCTGCGCCAGGACCAGATGCAACCCAGTCGCGCCAACGACCCGGTCGAGGTGTTTTTCCTCAACGCCGACGGCGAAGTGATCATGGGGCCCGGGGCGCTCCGGGGCCAGGTGCTCGATACCGCCAGCGCCCGCGCAGTGCGCAGGGGCGAGCGTGGCGCGGTGCTCGAGACCTGGCCCGACGGGCAGACCTACCTCACCGGCTTCGTGCCCACCCAGGGCCACGAGGCCTACAAGGGGCTGGGCTGGACGGTCCTGGTGCGCAAGGAGGCCGCCCTGGCCTTCGAACCGGTGCACGAACTGAGCCGGCAGATCTGGCTGGCCGCGATCGGCATCGTGGTGATCTACCTCCTGCTGGGCACCCTGATGGCGCGCTGGATCGGCGCGCCGCTGCACGCCCTGTCGGTGGCCGCGCGCCGCATCCAGGCGCGCGTGCCCGACGCCGCCTTCCCGCCGGAGCGGGGTTATCGCGAAGCCCGTGAGCTCACGCTGGCCCTGCGCGGCCTGGTGGACGACCTGACCGCGCACGAGCGCGAGCTCACCGCGATGGCCGCGGGCCTGGAACAGCGGGTGCGTGAACGCACCTTGGCACTTAGCGAAGCCAACGCCCAGCTCGAAGTGCTGGCCATGACCGATGCCCTGACCGGCCTGGCCAACCGGCGTCATTTCGGCGACCAGCTCGCGCGCGAGGCCACCCGCGCCGCCGAGACCGGCCGGCCGCTCAGCCTGATCGCCCTGGACATCGACCGCTTCAAGGCCATCAACGACCAGCACGGCCACCCGGCCGGTGACGCCGTGCTCCGGCAGGTGGCGCTGCTGCTCGAGGAGCAGGTGCGCGCCAGCGACCTGCTGGCCCGCGTTGGCGGCGAGGAATTCGCGGTGCTGGCCGTGGACACCGGCATGATCGAAGCCAGCCAGCTGGCCGAGCGCCTGCGGGCCGCCATCGAGAACGCCGGTCCCATCGCCGTGGGTCGCGCGGCGATCCCGGTGACGATCAGCCTTGGCGTGGTGGCCCGCCGTATCCAGGGCG
>CAXAYM010000232.1:0-4291 GCA_963973175.1 uncultured Arenimonas sp. | reverse complement strand
CCCCTCCCCCGCTTGCGGGGGAGGGCCGGGGAGGGGGTACCCCAGCCCCCACCATGCGCCCCAACCAAAAAACCACCTTCGCCCGCACCCTTCGCAAGAACCCCACGGACGCCGAACGACGGCTCTGGTTTCACCTGCGCGGCCAGCGCCTCGGTGGCTTCCGGTTCCGTCGTCAGCACCCGATCGGCCCTTACATTGTGGACTTTGCTTGTCTCGACGCCCGCGTGGTGGTTGAGGTTGATGGAGGACAGCACGCCGATTCGCTCCGGGATGCCCGGCGGGATAGCTACCTTCGCGAACAGGGTTACGTGGTGCTGAGGTTCTGGAACAATGAGGTTCTGGCCAGGACCGAGGCGGTGCTTTCCGTGATTCTTGAGGCACTGTTGGAGCGTGGCCCCCACCCCGGCCCTCCCCCGCAAGCGGGGGAGGGGGAGAATGTGAAATGACCCAGACATTGCGCATCGCCCTGGCCCAGTTCGACTTCCCGGTTGGCGACGTCGTCGGCAATGCGGCGCGCATGGCGGCCTGGGTGGCACAGGCGCGGGACGAGCATGGGGCCGACCTGGTGCTGTTCCCGGAACTGGCGCTCAGCGGCTATCCGCCCGAGGACCTGGTGCACCGGCCGGCCTTCCTGCAGGCCTGCGAAGAGGCGCTGGCGGAGCTGGCCAAGGCCTGTCGCGGCATCGTGGCGGTGGTGGGCTGGCCGCAGGCGGCCGGCTCGATCGTCTACAACGCCGCCAGCGTGCTGCGCGACGGCAAGGTGGCCACCACCTACCGCAAGCGCGAGCTGCCCAACTACGCGGTCTTCGACGAACGCCGCTACTTCGACGTCGATCCCGACGGCGGCGCCTGCGTCTTTACCGTGAAGGGCGTGCCGGTCGGCCTGGTGATCTGCGAAGACCTCTGGTTCCCCGAGCCCCTGGCTGAAACCGTGGCCATGGGCGCGAAGCTGGTGCTGGTGCCCAACGCCTCGCCCTTCGAGCGCGGCAAGACCGCCCGCCGCGACAGCCTGCTCGAGATGCGGGTGCAGGAAGCCGGCATCGGCCTGGCCTACCTGAACGTCGTCGGCGGCCAGGACGAACTGGTGTTCGACGGCGCCTCGGTGCTGGTCGATGCCGACGGCACCCTGCACGATGCCGCCGAGGCCTTCGTGGACCACTGGCTCGTCGCCGATTTCGACGCGGACGACGGCCGCTTCACCCGCGTCCACTGGGCCACCGAAGACGACGAATCGTGGCAGTCGCAGGCCTGGCGCGCGATCGTACGCGGCATCCGTGACTACTGCGGCAAGAACGGCTTCGACAAGGCCTGGCTGGGCCTGTCGGGCGGCATCGACTCGGGCCTGGTCGCGGCGCTCGCCGTGGACGCCCTGGGGGCAGCCAACGTCACGGCCGTGCGCCTGCCCTCGCGCTACACCTCCGGCCTGAGCAACGACCTTGCCGAAGAACAGGCCCGCCTGCTCGGCATCCGCCTGGAGACGGTCGCCATCGAAGCGCCGTTCGAAGGGTTCCTGCAGGCCCTGGGCCCGCTGTTCGAAGGCCAGGAGCCCGGCGTGGCCGAGGAAAACCTGCAGTCGCGCTGCCGCGGCGCACTGATGATGGCGCTGTCGAACAAGTTCGGCGGCCTGCTGCTGACCACCGGCAACAAGAGCGAATACGCCGTCGGCTACGCCACCATCTACGGCGACATGTGCGGCGGCTTCGCGCCGATCAAGGACCTTTACAAGACCGAGGTGACGGCGCTGTGCCACTGGCGCAACGCGATTTCACGGGTGATCCCCGAGCAGGTGATCACGCGCCCGCCCTCGGCCGAGCTGCGCGAGAACCAGACCGACCAGGATTCGCTGCCACCCTACGAGGTGCTCGACGGCATCCTGCTGCGTTATGTCGACCAGGACCGGTCGCCGGAAGAGATCATCGCCGAGGGGTTCGACGCCGGCACGGTCGAGCGCGTGCTGCGGCTGCTGCGGGTCAATGAATGGAAACGGCGCCAGTCGGCGCCGGGGCCCAAGCTCTCGCACCGCGCCTTCGGGCGCGAACGTCGTTACCCCATCAGCTCGGGCTGGCGCGACTGACGCCGCGCCCCCGGGGCCCCGGGCTTATTCGCCCGAGAACGGGTTGAGCTTGCTGAAGATTCCCTGGCCTTCCGGCCAGTCGCCCGACAGGTAGGGGTGCTGCGGATAGTTGGTCTCCAGCACCTTGCGGCTGTCGGCGGCCAGCTCGTCCTGGCCCAGCTGGCTGTAGGCCGAGGCCATCAGCGCCAGCGCGTCGCCGTCGTATTCGCTCTGCGGGTAGGTCTGCAGGATGTACTTGCCGCGGTTGGCGGCGGCGACGTAGGCGTCGCGCTGCAGGTAATACAGGCCGACCTGGAGCTCGTGACGCGCCATCAGGTTGCGCAGGTAGATCATGCGCTGGCGCGAATCCGGCGCGTAGCGGCTGTTCGGATAGCGGCGCAGCACCTCCGCGAAGTCGTTGAGCGACTGGGTGGGGGCGCCGAGGTCGCGCTTGGCCATGTCCTGGTTGGCCAGGCGCAGCAGGGTGGCGCGGCCCTGGTCGAAGTTGATCAGCGCCTTCAGGTAATACGCGTAATCGATGTGCCGGTGGGTCGGATAGGTGCGGATGAAGCGGTTGACCGCCGACGTCGCCTCTTCGTTCTTGCTCTGCTTGTAGAGCACGTAGGCCAGCTCCAGCTGGGCCTGTTCGCTGTAGGGGCCGTAGGGGAACCGGGCCACCAGGCGCTGGAAGTACTGCTCCGAGCGGTTCCAGTTGTTGCCGTCCATCGACGCCTTGCCGACCCGGTACATTTCCTCGACCGGCAGGGTTTCGGTGGGTTTTTCCTTGTCGCCGAACCAGCCGCCGATGGTCTTGCAGCCACCCAGGGCCAGGATCATCACGAGAAGGACGGAAATACGGATCAGGCCGGTCGGTCGGGTCATCAGGGGAACAGGTTCGGGCGCTGCGGGCAGCAAGTTCAGGGATAATACCGGAAAGCCCGCTGTCGCCTCCATGAACCGGCGCGACCCCTCCCGCAGGCCCCAGGACCCCGCATGCCCCCGACCCAGACCCCCGACAACGACGAAAACGAGCGCGAACTGCTCGAGGCCAGCATCCCGCTGGAGGCCGCCGGCCGCCGCTTCGACCAGGTGCTGGCCGAGCTTTTCCCGGATTTTTCCCGCTCCCGCCTGTCCGAATGGATCAAGTCGGGGGATGCCCTGCTCGACGGCCGCCTGGTCAAGCCCAAGGAAGCCGTGCGCGGCGGCGAACCGGTCACCGTCTCGGTCCGGCTGGAAGTGGAAACCCACGCCCTGCCCGAGGCCATCGACCTGGACCTGGTTTACCAGGACGAGGACGTGCTGGTGGTCAACAAGCCCGCCGGCCTGGTCGTGCACCCCGGTGCCGGCAATCCGCGCGGCACCCTGGTCAACGCCCTGCTGCACTTCGACGCCCGCCTGGCCGAGCTGCCGCGCGCCGGCATCGTGCATCGCCTGGACAAGGACACCTCGGGGCTGATGGTGGTCGCGCGCACGCTGCGTGCGCATACCTCGCTCGTCGAACAGCTCTCGGGCCGCGAAGTGCACCGCCAGTACCTGGCCGTGGTGCAGGGTTCGATGGTCGCGGGCAACACCGTCAACGCCCCGATCGGGCGCCATCCCACCGACCGCGTGCGCATGGCGGTGGTGAAGGAGGGCGGGCGCGACGCCATCACCCATTACCGGCTGCGCGAGAAGTTCCGCGCCCACACCCTGGTCGAATGCCGGCTTGAAACCGGCCGTACGCACCAGATCCGCGTGCACATGGCCCACGTGCGCCACCCGATCGTCGGCGATCCGCTCTACGGCGGCGCCTTCCGCCTGCCCAAGGCAGCCACCGAGGCCCTGGTGGCCCGGCTGCACGGCTTCCGGCGCCAGGCCCTGCACGCGGAACAGCTGACCTTCGCGCACCCGTCCACTGGCGAGCCCGTCGCCCACGAGGCGCCGATGCCCGAGGACATGCAGGCCCTGGTGCGCGACCTGCGCGAAGACACCGCGGCCTTCAAGGGCTGACGATGCCGGCGCCGGCCTGGCTCGACGCCGACTGGCCCGCGCCGCCCGGGGTGAGGGCGCTGACCAGCCTGCGCGGCGGCGACGGCGTGTCAGCGCCGCCTTTCGACCGGCTCAATTTTGGTCTGAATTGCGGGGATGACCCGGACGCGGTGGTTGAGAACCGGCGGCGTTTCAAGGAATGGCTGGCGCTGCCGGCGGAGCCGGTGTGGCTCAGACAGGTGCACGGTACCCATGTTCTGCGGGTGGGCA
>CAXAYM010000231.1:0-4333 GCA_963973175.1 uncultured Arenimonas sp. | reverse complement strand
TAGGCGGTGTAGACCTCTTCGCGCAGGCTGCGGCTGTCGGCGAAGGTCAGGATCGCCTGCACCACCGGGCCCTTGAGGGTGGCCAGCCAGCCTTCGGCCTGCTTTTCCTTCGCCATCGCCCGCAGCATGTCGCGGGCCGACGCGGGCAGCCCGGCCAGTTCGGCTTCGCTGACCGGGCGCGTCCAGGCGTCGGTGGCGTCGAGCACGGCTTCCTCGAAGGCGGTTTCGAGCTTGCTCAGCTCGTTCTGGATCGCCTTGAAACGCGAGCGCGCCGGTTCTTCCAGCGCCACGCCGCTGAGCCGGAAGCCGCGCAGGCTGTCTTCGACCAGCGTCTTGCGCGCACGGTCGAGCGATTCAAACGACGGCGATTCGCGCAGCGCCTTCACGGCGGCATAGAGGCCGCGGTGCTGGCCCAGTTCGGTGGAATGTTCGGTCAGCTTCTCCAGCGCCTCGGAATACGCGGCGCGCAGCTCGGGCGAGTCCTTCACGCCGTGCAGGTGCGAGACCGGGGAGAAGGTGCGGCCCAGGGTTTCCTCCCAGCGCTCCAGCGGCGCCATCAGCGTGCTGAAATCGCGCGCCGCGGGATCCGCGGCCAGGCGTTCGACCTCGGCGCGGAAACCGGCCAGGACTTCGTCGATGGCGGGGTTCACCTGGTCGGGCGTGATGGCGGAGAACGCCGGCAGTTCGGCGTCGGCGAGCAGGGGGTTGCGGGTATTGGTCATGGGACACTCATGGCGTCGGTGGAGCCTGGTTTCAAGCTTGTAGGAGCGCCTTCAGGCGCGAATCTTTTGACTTTGCCTTTGGCAAAGAAGAACTTCGCGCCTGAAGGCGCTCCTACAGAAATCCTCAACGGGTCAGGAGCTTGACCACGAAGTCGGCCAGCTTGCCGAAGGGTGGGTCGAGGAGCTTCATGCCGTTCAGGCGCGACTGGTACATCACCGGCATCGGCTTGGAGAAAGTCAGGAAACCGGCCTCGCCGTGGTACTGGCCCATGCCGCTGGGCCCCACGCCACCGATCGGCAGGGAGTGCTGGCCGAACTGGATCAGGGTGTCGTTGACGCAGACGCTGCCCGCCACGACGCGGTCGAGCGTATGGCGCAGGCGCCTGCGCTGGTTGTCGAAGGGATAGAACGCCAGCGGCCGGTCGCGGCCGAGGATGTAGTCGATCGCCGCCTCGTGGCTGTCGTAGGACTTCACCGGCAGCAGCGGACCGAAGATTTCCTCCTGCATGACCCGAGCCTCGTCGGGCGGATCAAGCAGCACGGTCGGCGGGATCACCTCCACGCCCGGCGGCGGCGGGTCGCCGTCGGGTCGGTGCTGCACGACGCCGACGTTGCGCTCGCGGGCGTCGTCGAGCCAGCTGCGCAGGCGTTCGGCCTGGCGCGGGTTGACGATGGCGGTGTAGTCGGGATTGCTGGCCAGGTTCGGATAACGGCGGCGCACCGAGGCCATGTAGGCCCGCACGAAGGCGTCGCGCTGTTCGCGTGGCACCAGCACGTAGTCCGGCGCCACGCAGGTCTGGCCGCTGTTGAAACACTTGCCGGCGGCGATGCGGTCGGCGGCCTGTTCGATCGGGTAATCGGGCGCCACCAGGGCCGGCGACTTGCCGCCCAGTTCCAGGGTCACCGGCACCAGGTTGGGCGCCGCGGCGGCCATCACCGCACGCCCCACCGTGGTCGAACCGGTGAACAGCAGGTGGTCGAAGGGCAGCCGGCTGAAAGCGGCGCCCACCGCAGCGTCACCCTGCACCACGGCCACGCGCTCGGCCGGGAACACTTCGGCCAGCAGGCGGGCCAGCAGTTGCGAGGTCCGCGGCGTGTGCTCGGAGGGCTTGAGCATCACGTGGTTGCCGGCGGCGATGGCGTCGGCCAAGGGGATCAGGGCCAGCTGGATCGGGTAGTTCCACGGCGCCACGATGCCGACCACGCCCAGCGGTTGGCGCCGGATTTCGGCCCGGGCGGGCAGGAAGGACAGGTTCACCCCGCGGCGCTCGGGCCGCATCCAGCGGCGCAAGTTCCGGCGCAGGTGGCTGATCTCGTCCAGCGTGACCATGACATCGGCGGCCAGGGTCTCGTGGCGGGAACGTCGGCCGAAATCGGCCGACACCGTCTTGGCCAGGTCGTCGCGGTGGCGGCGCACGGCCTCACCCAGGCGCTGGAGATCGTCCATGCGCTGCCGGTAGCCGGGCACCTGGCGCTGGTGGGCGGCGCGCAGATGGGCCAGCAGCGGGCGCAGGTCCTGGTCGGGGTGCGAGGGCGTGTCCATGGGCCCAGTGTAAAGCCTGCTCCCCCGGAGGAGCTGCCTCAGCCGCGAAGCCTTTCAGATTTCCATCACGTGCACCCGCGGGGCCTTCATCGGGCCCGGGCCGGGCGCTTCTTTACTGCTTCGCCCCGGGCAACGCTGGCGCGCGCCAACAGGCGCCGGAACGTCGGACATTCGAGGTGGCTCGGTGCCGGGCACACCGCCGCATGGCGCAGCCCGTCTCGCATCGCGCTGAGTTTGCCAATGGTGGCGTCCAGCTCCTGCGCCTTGGCGGCCACCATGTCGCGGTCGATCCTGGGCTGGCCGTCCGGCCCGAACATCCGGGCGATCTCGTCGAGCGTGAAGCCGGAGGCGCGCGCCAGCGCGATGAGGGCCAGGCGTTCCAGGACGCCCGCGGCGAAGACGCGGCGCAGGCCATGGCGGCCGACCGAGGCGATCAGGCCCTTTTCTTCGTAATAGCGCAGCGTTGACGCCGGCAGGCCAGAGCGTTTCGCCACGTCGGCGATATCCATGGCAAATCCCCTTGACCTCAAGTTGACTTGAAGTGGCACTGTGCTGTCCGAAGCCTGCGAAGGCAAGTTTTCGGAGCTGGTGATGCAAGCATGGACAAGCACGATCCTGGTCGGCCTCGGCGCGACCGTCGTACTCGATGGCTGGACAGTCGCCCGCCGGCGTCTGTTTGCGGTCCCACCGCCGGACTATGGGCTGGTGGGGCGCTGGCTGGCCCACATGGCTTACGGGCGCTTTCGCCACGCAAGGATCGCGACCACGGCCCGTGTGCGCGGCGAAGGCGTGATCGGCTGGACGGCCCATTACCTTGTCGGCATCTCGTTCGCGGGCCTGCTTCCCGTCCTGCAGGGTCCGGGCTGGTTCTGCCAGCCCACGCCCATTCCCGCCCTGCTGGCAGGAATCGGAACCGTCGCCGCCCCACTGTTCGTCATGCAGCCGGCCATGGGCGCCGGCATCGCCGGGAGCCGCACGCCGCGGCCCTGGGCGACGCGGCTTCAAAGCCTGGTCTCGCACGCCGTCTTCGGGCTGGGCCTCTACCTGACGGCCTGGGCCGTCCGCCCCTGGTGCGGCGGTGCGTAGACAGCGCACTTCAAACCCCACCCCAACCCATCCATCCGAAACTGGAGACAATCATGCGCATTCCCGTTCGTTTCGCCCCGGTTCTTTTCGGCGCCCTGCTGTCGGCCACGATGGTCGCCATCGTGTCCGCCTTCGTGCTGGCGACCAGCCAGGGCATCCACGCTGGCTTCGCGATGCAGTGGGCCAGGAGCTGCGCCACCACCTGGCCGGTGGCCTTCGTGGCGGTGACCCTGCTGGCGCCGCGGGTACGACAGGTCGTTGCCAGGCTGACCGGCCAGGCGTGATGACCGCGAGCTGGGTTGCCGGGGCCTGGGGTTAGAATCGCGGCATGAACCTTCGACCCTTCAAGGGCATCCTGCCCACCCTCGGCGCCCGGGCCTACGTGGACCCGGCCGCCACCGTCATCGGCGACGTGCACCTGGGCGAGGACAGCTCGGTCTGGCCCGGCTGCGTGGTGCGCGGCGACGTCAACCACATCCGCATCGGCGCCCGCACCAATGTCCAGGACGGCACGATCATCCATGTCACCCACGAAGGCCCGTTCACGCGGCCGGGCGGCTTCCCGACGGTCATCGGCGACGACGTCACCATCGGCCATGGCGCCATCGTGCACGCCTGCACGATCGGCAACGCGGTGCTGATCGGCATGGGCGCGACGGTGCTTGACGGCGCCGAGGTGATGGACCACGGCTTCGTCGGCGCCGGCGCCGTGGTGCCGCCGGGCAAGAAGGTGCTCAGCGGCGAGCTCTGGCTGGGCAACCCGGCCAAGCCGGTGCGCAAGCTCAGCGACAAGGAAATCGAGCAGCTTTATTACAGCGCCAAACACTACGTGAAGCTCAAGGACGCCTACCTGGCGCCCTGAGCAGGGCTACCGCGGCTCAGTCCGCGGTCTGCAGCGAATCGGCGCGGGCGGTGAGCGAGGCGAACACCGGGTCGGTGTCCGGACGCTTGCCGTGCCAGATCGCGAAGCTCTCGGCCGCCT
>CAXAYM010000230.1:0-4343 GCA_963973175.1 uncultured Arenimonas sp. | reverse complement strand
CCCGCTCGGACTTGAACAGCCCCTGCTCGCGGATGGCGGTCAGTTCGGAGGCATAGCGGGCGATGTCGGCGGAGGGCATGGGCAGGCTCGGGGACGGGCGGGTGGGGCCGGCATTATGCCAAGACCCGTCTGCTGCGCTGCAGCATGGATTATGATTTCGTGAAATTTGCCCCGACCCCAAGGACCTGCGCCGATGAAGACCCACAAGCTCCTGCCTTTCGCCCTGGCCGCCGCGCTGTTCGCGCTGCCGCTGGCCGCCGCCGCCCAGGACGCCGAAGAGGCGGCCGACGAGGCGTCGATGCTGAGCTGGAACGCGGCCCTGGCCACCGACTACATGTTCCGCGGCGTCTCCCAGACCGACGGCGAGGCCTCGCTGCAGCTGGGCGCCGACCTGGGCTTCGACAATGGCATCTACGTCGGCGTCTGGGGTTCGAACGTGGACTTCGGCGACGGCGGCCCGGACATCGAGATCGACACCTACATCGGCTGGAACGTCGACCTGTCCGATCGCTGGAACCTCGACCTGATGCTCAACCGCTACAACTACATCGGCGAGCAGGACGGCTACGGCAGCATCGACTACAACGAACTGATCGGCACCCTGGCCCTGGACGAAACCTGGTCCTTCACCCTGGGCTACACCAATGACGTCTACGCGCTCGACGACGACGGCTTCTACTACGGCCTGGGCGGCAGCTTCGACATCGGCTACGACTGGGGCCTGGACGTCACCGTCGGCCGCAGCACCTTCGGCAACAGCACCGGCATCGACGACTACAGCGATTTCTCGGTCGGCGTGAACCGGGACTTCGGTCCGCTCAATCTTGCCGTCGGCTACTACGGCACCGATTCGGCCGGCGACGACAACTTCGGCGACGCCGCCGACAACCGCTTCATGCTGACCCTGTCTATCGGCGGCTGAGGTAGGGCGGCCGGCCGGGATAGTCCCGGGGCTGCAGCACGCGCCAGCCGCGGCTCTCGAGTTCGCGGCGGGCGTTTGCGGTGACCTGGCCGGGCGCGATGACGACCCGCGGGCCGTCGTGGACGAACACCGTGCGGTCGAACCAGGCCGCCGTTTCGTCGGTCCAGCCCAGCCAGTCCAGTGGCAGCGCAAGCCAGAGGGTGCCCTGGGGATCGAGGTAGGCCGACCAGCTGCCCTGGGCGATGAAGCGTCCCTGGCGCTGCTCCGGTGAGAGGCTGGCATCGAGCAGGCGCAGTCCGTGGACCACGAAGCGCGCCTGCGGTTCGTCCCCGGCCATCAGCGCCGTTTCCAGCAACAGCTCGCAGCCGTCCGCCGGATCAATGGCGTCGAGCAGGCGCACGAATTCGGACTGCAGCAGGGCGCCATAGGCCCCGTTGCGCAGGTAGCTGCGCACGAGCAGGTCGTCCACGCAGTGCAGTTCGAGCACGCCGGCGTTGACCCGGCGCACCTGCTCGGGACGCGCCTGCAGCACCCACTGGTCCACCTGCACGACCCGCCCCATGAGGCCCGCGGCCGGTCCGGCGATCGCGCCCAGCAGGTAGCCCGAGGCGTAGCGCCCGCTGGTCTCCGCCCAGGCCAGGGCGTCCAGGCGCGGCCTGAGCAAGGGGTTGCGCGTGCCCGGGTCGACGCCCAGGCGCCGGGCCAGCGCGCGACGCGCACCCGAATAGCCGACTTCCTGGCGGGCCAGGCCCTCGGCCTCGCGTCCCAGCTTGCGCCAGAAACCACGGCGGCGCCCGGGGGTCTCGCCGCCGGCGGCGCCCAGTGCATCGCCGGGATCGGCATAGGGCGAGCCCGAGTGCATCCAGTGTTCATTGCCCAGGTCGGCAAGGCGGCGCACCGAGGCGCGCAGTCGCTGCCAGCGGTCGCTGAAATAGCGTCCCAGGCCGGCGGGCATGCCCGTGCCGGCCTCGACGGGGGAGCGGGCGATGGCCCCGGCCGCCTGCGCCGGCTGCATCGCCCTTGCCGCCGCCGCATCGGCGACAACCCGGCTGGCGCGTGCCTCGTGCACCGCCGCCAGCGCCGGCATTTCTTCGACACGCACGGCCAGCTGTTCGATGCCGTCGGCGGGCAGCGTTCCCCAGTCGGTGTGCAGGATGAAACGCGCCAGGCCGCCGCGAATCGGCACCTGGGGGTCCAGCGTCCAGCCGGGACCGGCGAGCAGGTGCGGCTCGACCAGGTCGGCGGCGGACTGCACCGGGGGCTCTTCCGTGCGCGCGGCGGCCGGGCCGCAGGCGCACAGCAGGAGGGCCGACAGCAGCACGCCATCGATCGTGGTCATCGGGATTCCTGGCGGGGGTCCGGCGGGCTCAGCCCCAGCTGCAGACCACCTTGCCGCACTGGCCGGTTTCCATCAGCTCGAAGCCCTTCTGGAAATCGTCGATGTGCATCTGGTGGGTGAGCACCTTGCCCAGCGGGAAGCCCGACTGGATCAGCTGGGTCATCTTGTACCAGGTCTCGTACATCTTGCGGCCGTAGATGCCGTGCAGCACCAGGCCCTTGAAGATCACCTTGTCCCAGTTGATGCCGGCGCCATTGGGCAGGATGCCGAGCAGGGCGATCTTGCCGCCGTGGTACATGCATTCGAGCATGTCGTTGAAGGCGTGGGCATTGCCGCTCATCTCGAGGGCGACGTCGAAGCCCTCCATGTGCAGGTCCTTCATGACGTCCTTGAGCGACTGCTTGGAGACGTTGACCACGCGCGTGGCGCCCATGTCGGCCGCGAGCTTGAGGCGGTAGTCGTTGACGTCCGTCACGACCACGTTGCGCGCGCCGATGTGCTTGCAGATGCCGGCGGCGATGATGCCGATCGGACCCGCGCCGGTGATCAGCACGTCCTCGCCGACCACGTCGAACTCGAGCGCGCAGTGCGCGGCGTTGCCGTAGGGATCGAAGAAGGCGGCCAGCTCGGAGGGAATGGAGTCGGGGATCGGCCACAGGTTGGACGAGGGCATCACCACGTACTCCGCGAAGGCGCCGTTGCGGTTGACGCCGATGCCGGTGGTGTTCGGGCACAGGTGCTGGCGGCCGGCGCGGCAGTTGCGGCAGTGGCCGCAGACGATGTGGCCTTCGGCCGACACGCGGTCGCCGATCGCGTAGCCGGTGACGCCCGGGCCCATCTCGACGATGCGGCCGACGAATTCATGCCCGATCACCAGGCCGGGCTTGATCGTGCGCTGGCTCCACTCGTCCCACTTGTAGATGTGCAGGTCGGTGCCGCAGATGGCGGTCTTTTCCAGTTTGATCAGGACTTCGTTGGGGCCGGGCGAGGGCACCGGCACCTCTTCCATCCACATGCCCTTTTCCGGGTGGCGCTTCACCAGCGCCTTCATCATCTGCTGTGCCATGGTCTCGCCGTCCGTGGGCCCGTGCCGGGCCGAATAGCCCGCAATTATACGCCGGCGGCGTTAATCGGCCGGCAAGGCGGCCAGCGGCCGTTCAGGGCAATTCGAATCGCCAGCCCAGCGCGAGCATCTGCTCGTCCAGGAAAGCGTGGCCAAAGCGCGTCCGCCATTCGACGAAGGCCGAATGCCCGCCGGTGAACACGAAGACCGCACCCAGGGCGGCTTCGCCCCAGTCGGCGTCGGCATCGTCGGTGTCGAAAACGATCGGCGTGCCGTTGCCATCGGCGGCGAAGGACACGGCCAGGGGGCGTGCCCCGTTGGCGAATTCATGGCGCCAGCCCAGCCGCGCCTGTGGCTGCCAGACGCCCCAGCCCGCGGAAAGCGTGCGCGCCAGGCCCAGGTCCAGGCGCCCGCGCCGGCTGGTGATCGTGCGACCCGGCACCACCAGGGCCAGGCCGGCGCCGCCGGATTCGGTGTAGGCATCGATCTGCGTGCGCTGCCAGTCCACGCCGCCGGAGACCTGCCATTCCCAGGCCTGCACTGCGTGGCTCCAGGTGGCGCCCAAGCCGGCCAGGTTCCGCGTTGCCGAGGCGTCGGCGCGGGCGAGGGTCTGCACCGACACGCCGCTGAGCAGGGTGTAGTCGATCGCGCGCTGCAGGTCGTAGTCGCCGTCCAGGCGGCCGGCGTAGGCGTCGATGGCCAGACTGTCCAGGGCCATCCAGCCGCCCAGCAGCATCGCCCCGCTGTACCGGGTGCGGGTGCGGCCGTCCGACCCCAGGAAATCCAGGTCTTCGCGCGCATGGCTGAGCATCAGCCCCAGCCGCCAGTCGGCGCGCGGCGCCCAGTCCAGGCCGGCGGCCAGGGCCCAGGTGTCGCCGTCGAACGGCGCCTCGTTGACGCCGTCGCGCCGCTTGAGCCGGCCGGCGTCGGCGCTGGCGAATACCGACCAGCCGGCGCCGAGATCGGTGCGCAGCGGGTCCTGGTCGGGCGAACCGTCCCGGGTGGCGGCGCGGCCCTGG
>CAXAYM010000229.1:0-4365 GCA_963973175.1 uncultured Arenimonas sp. | reverse complement strand
TGCCGGACATGGACCCGGTGATGGACTCGGCGCTGAGTTTCGCCGCCAGCAAGGACGACCCCATTTCCGGCGGCCGCCACAAGGTGTGGGGCAGCAAGCCGCTGTGGGTGTTGCCGCAAACCTCGACGATCGCCTCGCACCTGCCCAAGGCCCTGGGCACGGCGATCGCAATCGAGCAGGCCAAGCGCATCGGCCATGCCCTGCCGATCCCGGACGATTCGATCGCCATCTGCAGCTTCGGTGACGCCTCCAGCAACCACGCCACCGCGCAGACGGCCTTCAACACCGCCCAGTGGACCGCCTACCAGCGCCTGCCGGCGCCGGTGCTGTTCGTCTGCGAGGACAATGGCATCGGCATCTCGGTGAAGACCCCCGGTGGCTGGATCGGCAACGCCTTCCGCCAGCGTCCGGGCCTGGACTATTTCTTCGCCGACGGCCTGGACCTGGCCAGTGGCTACGGCCAGGTGCAGGCCGCGGTGGAACACTGCCGCCGCACCCGCCGCCCGACCTTCCTGCACCTGCAGACCACTCGCATCATGGGCCACGCCGGCACCGACTTCGAGATCGAGTGGCGCAGCTTCGAGGAGCTCATGGCGGTCGAGGCCAGTGATCCGCTCCTGCGCTCGGCGGCCATCGCGCTCGAATCGGGCCTGATGGGCAAGGACGAACTCCTGGCGAAGTACGAAGCCATGCGCCAGCGCTGCTTCGCCGCCGCCGCCGAGGCCGACCGCCGGCCCAAGCTCGATGACCTGGCCGATGTCATCGCGCCGCTGGCCCCCTATACGCCTGACAAGGTGCAGGCCCAGGCGACGCGCAGCGATTTCACGGAGCGCCGGCTCGCGGTCTTCGGCAGCGAGGCCCGCCTGCCCGAGAACCAGGCGCCAAAACACCTGGCGATCCAGATCAACCAGGCCCTGCACGACCTGTTCTGCCAGTACCCGGAGGCCCTGCTGTTCGGCGAAGACGTGGCGCAGAAGGGCGGTGTCTATACGGTCACCAAGGGCCTGCACAAGGCGTTCCGCAATGCGCGCGTGTTCAACACCCTGCTCGACGAGACGATGATCCTCGGCCTGGCCCAGGGATACGCCAACGTGGGCCTGTTGCCGCTGCCGGAAATCCAGTACCTGGCCTATTTCCACAACGCCTGCGACCAGATCCGCGGCGAGGCCTGCAGCCTGCAGTTCTTCTCCAACGGGCAGTTCCGCAACCCGATGGTGATGCGCATCGCGTCCCTGGGCTACCAGCGCGGGTTCGGCGGGCATTTCCACAACGACAATTCGATCACCGCGCTGCGCGACATCCCGGGCCTGGTGGTCGGCTGCCCCAGCCGCGGCGACGACGCAGCCACCATGCTGCGCACCCTGATGGCGCTGGCCAAGGTGGACGGCCGCGTCTGCGCTTTCCTGGAGCCGATCGCGCTCTACATGACCAAGGACCTGTACGAATCCGGCGATGGCCAGTGGCTCACGGCCTATCCGGCGCCGGGCGAGGCCATGGTCCTGGGTGAAGAGCGGGTTTACGCGCCCGAAGCCAGCGACCTGGTGATCTTCACCTTCGGCAATGGCGTGCCGATGAGCCTGCGCGCCGCCCGTCGTATCGAAGCCAGCAAGGGCTGGAAGGTGCGCGTGGTGGACCTGCGCTGGCTGCAGCCGCTCAATGCCGACGCCATTGCCCGGCACGCCGGGGAGTGCGACCGCATCCTGGTGGTGGACGAGGGCCGGCGGTCGGCCGGCGTGGGCGAGGGCGTCATCACCGCGGTGGTCGAGGCCGGGCACGGCGCCAAGCCGCTGCGCCGCGTGGTCGGCGAGGACACCTACACGCCGCTGGCCGGTGCCGCCTTCCTGGTGATCCCGTCCGACGACGACATCGTGGCGGTGGCCGAGGCCATTCCCTGATATCGTTTCTCCCGTCATGAGCCAGTCCCGGCCACAGACCATTCTCTTCGCCGACGTGAGCGGCAGCACGCGGCTGTTCGAGAGCAAGGGCGACGTCGAGGCCCGGCGCCTGATCGCCCTGGTGCTCGACGCCCTGTCCGGCGTCTGCGCGCAGCACGGCGGCCGGGTCATCAAGACCATCGGCGACGAAATCATGTGCACCTTCCCGCGGGCGATGAACGGCGTGCTGGCGGCCTGCGACATGCAGCGCCGGCTGGCGCGGGACATCGTCTTCGTGCGCGACAACCTGGCGGTCCGCATCGGCCTGCACCATGGCGATGCGCTTGAGGAGGCCGACGGCGACGTCTATGGCGACGCGGTCAATGTCGCCGCCCGGATGACCTCGCTGGCCAAGCGCGAGCAGGTCGTCACCACCGCCGTCACCTACGACGGCCTGACCGGAAAGGTTCCCGAGGCGCGCAGCCTGGGCAAGGCGCGGGTCAGCGGCAAGTTGCTGCCGATCGCCATCGTCGACCTGGTCTGGCAGGAGGACACCTCGGGCATGACCCTCGTCCAGAGCGGCCCACGCCCCGGCGCGGCCGAGGAGGGCGGCGACCCGTCGGTGCTCAGGCTCAGGCATCGCGGCGAGACGATCGAACTGCGGCCTGACTCCGATCCTTTCCTGATGGGGCGCGAGCCGGGCAACCACCTCGTGGTGGAAGCCGACTGGGTCAGCCGCACCCATGCCATGCTGGAGTTCAAGCGCGGGCATTTCATGCTGACCGACCGCTCGACCAATGGCACCTACCTGCGGGTGGGCGACGACGACGAGCTGAAGCTGCACCGCGACGAGGTGCACCTTCGCAAGTCCGGCACGATCAGCCTGGGGCAGAGCTTCGCCGCGAACAGCGGCGACGTGATCCATTTCGAGGCCGGCTGAAGCCGCCGGCCTCCGTCGGCCGCCCGGGCTTGCGCCGGGCGGCCCCTCCCGCCACTCAGTTGTCGGCGGTGACTTCGAGGCCGCCCAGTTCCTCGTCGCTGATCGAATCAAGGTCGATCGCCTCGGGTTCGGGCTCGGTTTCCGCCACGGCCCCGGCCGGGCGCGGCTTGTAGCCGAAGACGCCAGCCAGCAGGCTTTCCGTATCGGCGTATTCGGCCGCGGGGGCATCCACGAACTGGGTGGCGCCCAGCTCGACCAGCACCTCGTAGGAGCCCGGGTCCTCGTGCAGCTTGAGCATGGCCTCCTCGACCGCGTCCTGCACATCGGAAGGCACGGTGCCGGCGGCGCTGAGCGTGCGGCCGATGAACTCGCGTGATTCCGAGACCACCACCAGGTTCGGGTAAAGCTGGGCGATGTAGTTGGGCACCATCGCGGCGTCGGTCTCCTGCGAGAAGATCATCTCCACGCCATCGCGCCAGCCGGTGCCGACCGACTTGATCTCGGGCGCCGCGATCGGGTTGCGGTAGATCTCCAGCATCAGCAGGTAGCCCATGCTGGGCGAGGGCATCGAAACGACCGGACGGCCGATGAGGCCACTGGTGCCTTCCTCGGCGATCATCGCGTCGGCCAGCAGCGAATAACGCGTGGGCTCGAGCGTGCGCACCAGCGGCGTGAAGCCGAGCCGGCCCATGCGGTAGCCCGCGAAATGCGCTTCCTCGAAAGCGAAGTCCACTTTCATGCCGGCACGCAGGTCGCGCCAGTAGACGTGGTAGTTCGATGCCGTCTTGAGCCGGAACGTGTGGCCGGTGGCGTTGGAAAGGTAATCGAGCAGCGGCTGGTAGACCTGTTCGGCCTGGGCCGGCGGGTAGTTCGGCTCGACCGCGAGCGTGTAGTTGGCGGCCAGCGCAGGCGCGGCCGTGACGGCCATGGCCGCGGCCAGCAAGCATTTCTTGAGCATCATGTTCTGTTCCTCCCTGTGGCAGCGGGTATAACAGACAAACGCCCACGGGCCAAGGCGGACGGGGCTCAGCGGGCCAGGCCGTCCAGGAGCGGCAGGCGGACCAGGGGCTGGCCACCTGAACTCAGGTCACCGTCGCCCGCGTCGGCGGCCAGCACGGCCAGGGCCTGGTCGTCCTGCACGCAGAGGATGCTGCCGGCTTCACGTTCCCCGGGCGCGAGCACGGCCGCGCCGACGGGCGGCACCGGCCTCGCCCGGAACCGGGCCAGGACCCGTTTGGCCTGGCCCAGGTAATGGGTTCGCGAAACGATTTCCTGGCCGGGGTAGCAGCCCTTCTTCAGGCTGTAGGCCGACAGTCGCGCCAGCGAAAGCATCTGTGGGGTCCAGGCTTCGCGCTGGTCCTCCGGGAGCCGGGGAAGTCCGTGCTCGATATCGGCCAGGCGCCAGTCCGCCGTGCTGGCGTCCGTCTCCTCCGCCACCGCCGGGTGGCCGGCCGGCAGCAGCCACAGGTGGCGCGCCGCGCCGGCCCCGGACATGTCCAGCACCCAGCCGCCGTCCGCGTCGCCCGACGCCACCGCCGGCCCCGGCGTTTC
>CAXAYM010000228.1:0-4409 GCA_963973175.1 uncultured Arenimonas sp. | reverse complement strand
GATCGCACGACCTGGCCCGACCTGGGCCGGCCACCAGCCCGGCCCGCGGCTGCCGTCGGCCACCCGGCTGCCGGCGGAAATGCCGCCGGCAACCACCACCCAGGGCGCGTCCGCCGGCCCACGCCATTCGCCACGCACGCGCACGCGGCGGCGGCCGGCATGGCGCATCTCCAGCACAAGTTCAAGCAGGAAACGCCGCGACGGCAGCGCGGGAACGGCGGCCACGGCCGGCGACAGGGAGTCGTCCTGTGCGCGGGCCTGGGATTCGGGGGGACTGAGGGACATGGCGGGCTCCTGGGGTGGACGCACCCACGGAGTCCGGCGGTGAAAGAAGTCGGGCACCCCCCGGGCAGGGGGAAACACGACCCATCTTTCGGCGAGCACCGGACCACCCGGACGCCCCCGCAGGAATTGGCACCTTCATGCGCGATTGCTCGCGCATGGGTTGCCCCGGCGTCATTGGGCCTACCCCTCAGCCGGTCTCGATGGGATTGCGGGGCCGACTTTGCCCGGTCCCGCCGCCCGTGTCAATCGCTTCATGCCGATGAAGCGATGGACTGCCCAGACGGGAGGGACAGAAGTCCCACCCACGGGAACCCCTGCCGCCTATACTTCCAAGCCATGCGCACCCTCCTTGCCCCCCTCGCCCTCGCCCTGCTGCTGGCCGGTTGCGCCAGCGTGCCGGCCCCGCCGCCGCCGCAACCGGATCCGTCATCGAAGCCGATGCCCGATGTTTTCGGGGCCGATTCGGTGCCGGTGCCCGAAGCCTTCCTCAGCCCGGACATGCCCGAGCACGAGATCGATTCGGTCGCGAGCTGGAATACGCCCGAAGGCAACACCTGGCTGATCGCCACCGGCAAGCAGAGCCACCAACTGGTGGTGTACGACGGCGACGACGGCGACTACCGGCTCACCTTCGGCGAACACGGCGACGGCCCGGGACAGTTCAACCGGCCCAATGGCATCGCCGTCTTCGGCGACCTGGTGTTCGTGGTCGAGCGCGACAACCACCGCGTGCAGGTGCTGCGCCTGCCCGATTTCGAAGCCGTGGCGATGATCGGTGCGCAGGTGCTGCGCAGCCCCTACGGCCTGTGGCTGCACGAAACCGCCCCCGGCGAGCTGGAAATGCTGGTCACCGACAGCTTCATGGCCGACTACCGCACCGAAACCCTGCCGCCGATGGAGGAGCTGGACGAGCGCGTCAAGCGTTTCCGCCTGCTGCTGCCGCCCGACGGTTCGGTGCAGGCCTGGCACATGGGCCAGTTCGGCGACACCACGGAGGCCGGCGCGCTGCGCATGGTCGAGTCGATCGCCGGCGACCCGATGCACGACCGCCTGCTGATCGCCGAGGAAGACCTGCGCGTGGGCACCACGCTGCGCGTGTACGACCTGGCCGGCAATTACGCCGGGACCAACCTGCCGCGCGAGCGTTTCCGCGCCCAGGCCGAGGGCGTGGCGCTGTGGGCCTGTTCCGACGGCAGCGGTTACTGGATCACCACCGACCAGGCCCGCGACCTGACGGTCTTCCACGTCTTCGACCGCCGCGAGCTGGGCTACCTGGGCAGCTTCACCGGCGAGAAGACCGCGATGACCGACGGCATCTGGCTGCACGCCAGCGCCACCCGCCGCTTCCCCTTCGGCGCGCTGTACGCCGCCCACGACGACGCCGGCGTGGCCGCCTTCGACTGGCAGGACATCGCCCGGGTGCTCTCCATCCGCCAAAGCTGCGAGTAGCTATAATGGCCGGCTTATGTCCGACCATCTGACCCAGACCCGCCGCCGCCGCACGTTCGCGATCATCTCGCATCCCGACGCCGGCAAGACCACGCTGACCGAAAAGCTGCTGCTGTTCGGCGGCGCCATCCAGATGGCCGGCTCGGTGAAGGGCCGCAAGGCCGCCCGCCACGCCACGTCCGACTGGATGGCGCTGGAAAAGGAGCGCGGCATCTCGGTCACCAGCTCGGTGATGCAGTTCCCCTACGAGGGCCGCATCGTCAACCTGCTCGACACCCCCGGCCACGCCGACTTCGGCGAGGACACCTACCGGGTGCTCACCGCCGTGGACAGCGCGCTGATGGTGATCGACGTCGCCAAGGGCGTCGAGGACCGCACGATCAAGCTGATGGAAGTCTGCCGGCTGCGCGACACGCCGATCATGACCTTCATCAACAAGCTCGACCGCGAGGGCAAGGAGCCGATCGAGCTGCTCGACGAAGTCGAAAGCGTGCTCGGCATCCAGTGCGCGCCCATCACCTGGCCGATCGGCATGGGCCAGCGCCTGAAGGGCGTGGTGCACCTGGTCAGCGGCGAAGTTCACCTGTACGAACAGGGCCGCAACTTCACCCGCCAGGACAGCACCATCTTCCCGTCCATCGACGCCCCCGGCCTGGCCGAGCGCATCGGCGAAAAGATGCTGGCCGACCTGCGCGACGAGCTCGAACTCGTGCAGGGCGCTTCCCACCCCTTCGATGTCGAAGCCTACCTGGCCGGCAAACAGACGCCGGTGTTCTTCGGTTCGGCCGTGAACAACTTCGGCGTGCAGCCGCTGCTGGATTTCTTCGTCGAACACGCGCCCTCGCCGCGCCCGCGCGCCACCACCACGCGCATCGTCAAGCCGGAAGAGGAAACCTTCTCCGGCTTCGTGTTCAAGATCCAGGCCAACATGGACCCGCAGCACCGCGACCGCGTCGCCTTCCTGCGCGTGTGTTCGGGTCGCTACGAAAGCGGCATGAAGGCCTTCCACGTGCGCAGCGGCAAGGACCACAAGCTGGCGAACGCGCTGACCTTCATGGCCAGCGACCGCGAGCTCGCCGACACCGCCTACCCGGGCGACGTGATCGGCCTGCACAACCACGGCACGATCTCGATCGGCGACACCTTCAGCGCCGGCGAATCCATGGGTTTCACCGGCATCCCGAACTTCGCGCCGGAGCTGTTCCGCCGCGCGCGCCTGCGCGACCCGCTCAAGCTCAAGCAGCTGCAGAAGGGCCTGGCCCAGCTCTCCGAAGAAGGCGCCACGCAGTTCTTCCGGCCGCTGATGTCCAACGACCTGATCCTGGGCGCGGTGGGCATGCTGCAGTTCGACGTCGTGGCCTACCGCCTGAAGGACGAATACAGCGTCGATGCCAGTTTCGAGCCGGTGTCGGTGGCCACCGCCCGCTGGGTGAAGGGCGGCACGCCGAAGAAGATGGAAGAGTTCCGTGAAAAGAACGCCAGCAACCTGGCCGTGGACGCCGCCGGCCAGCTGGTCTACCTGGCGCCCTCGCGTGTGAACCTGCAGCTGACCCAGGAACGCTGGCCGGACTTCGAATTCGCCGCCACGCGCGAACATGCCCAGGCCCTGGCCGTCGACTGACCTTCCCTGTAGGAGCGGCTTCAGCCGCGAAGCTTTTGCCTTTGCCTTCGGCAAAGAAGAGCTTCCGCTCCTACACACCGGCGGTGATGCCGGCACAATGGAGCACGGGCTCCACCCCACAGGCGCATGCTGGGCCAATGACCGAATACGAAAAAGACCACGAGTCGCCGCGCGAGGAGCTGGCCAACGCCATCAGCCACGGGCTGGGCGCGCTGGCGGCGCTGGCGGGCGGTTCGGTGCTGATCACGCTGTCGGCGGCCTTCGGCAACGGATGGCAGCTGGCGGGTGCGATCGTGTTCAGCGCCTCGCTCTTCCTGCTCTACCTCGCCTCGACGCTTTACCACGTGACCAGCAACCTGGTCTGGCGCGGCCGGCTGAAGGTGTTCGACCACTGCGCGATCTTCGTGCTGATCGCGGGCACCTACACCCCCTTCACCCTGGTCGGGCTGCGCGAGGACGGCGGCTGGTGGCTGTTCGCGGCCATCTGGACCCTGGCCGTGGCCGGCGTGGTGTTCAAGCTGTTCTTCACCGGCCGCTTCAAGGGCCTCTCAACCGCCATCTACGTGGCGATGGGCTGGATGGTGCTGACCGCCATCGGCCCCTTCCTGCGCCAGGTGCCGAGCGAAACCATCGCCTGGCTGCTGGCCGGCGGCGTGGCCTACACGTCGGGCACCTACTTCTACCTGCACAAGCGCATCCCGTTCGCGCACGCCATCTGGCACGGCTTCGTGCTCGGTGGCAGCGCCTGCCACTTCGTCGCCGTCACGCAGCACGTCGTGCCCTGATCAAAGCGCTCCCTGTAGGAGCGGCTTCAGCCGCGAAGCCCTTCCTGGCCTTTGGCCAGGCAAAGATTCGCGCCTCAAGGCGCTCCTACAACAGCGAGAAGTATTAGCTGGCGATGTATTGCTGGAGCTGTTCGATTTCCAACTGCTGGTCTTCGATGACGGCCTTGACCAGGTCGCCGATGGACACCATGCCGACCACTTTCTCGCCGTCGATCACCGGCAGGTGGCGGATGCGGCGTTCGGTCATCACGGCCATGCAGGTCTCGGCG
>CAXAYM010000227.1:0-4432 GCA_963973175.1 uncultured Arenimonas sp. | reverse complement strand
GCCCGGCTTCAAGTGCGGCCACCTGCTCAAGGATCTGCGCATCGTGCACGGCATGGCCCAAGACCTGGGCCTGCGCACGCCGGTGGTGGAACAGGCCCTGGCCGACTACGCCGCGCTGGTCGAGCGCGGCGAAGGCGATGCCGACACCTCGGCCCTGATCAAGCTCAAGCGCCGCTGAGCAATGTAGGAGCGCCTTCAGGCGCGAATCTTTTGACTTTGCCCTTGGCAAAGAAGAGATTCGCGCCTGAAGGCGCTCCTACAGGGCGGTCGGGCTGCGATCGGCGGCCAGCCATTCCATCGCCTGGCTGCGGTCGAAGAACAGCCGCATGAAGTGGATGCCCAGGTTGCCGCACTGCACGGCGTAGAACTCGAAGTCGCCGCGGGTCGGGCCGTCGGCGTCGATCAGGATGGCGATGCGCAGGTCCGGGCCAAAACCGGCGTCTTCGCCGCGCCGGGGCATGTCGAAGATCTCCGCTGCGCCCAGCGCCAGCCGCGTGCGGCGATGGTCGACGAGGAAGCGGGGGCACTTCAACTGGTGGCCGGCCACCACGGCGTCCCGCGTGAGGTCGCGCAGCATCCTGCGGTCGTGCAGGCCTTCCGCGGTGACCTCCACCACGTCTTCCTCCGCCAGGTGCTGCACTTTCCAGCCCATCGCGCGTTCCCCCGCGCCTGAACCCTATTCCGCCCTGATCGCCAGGGCTTCGATGCCGTGGTTGCCCAGCGCCTGCTTGGCGGCGGCCAGGCTGGCCGTGTTGGGGTAGGGCCCCAGACGCACGCGGTAAATGGTACCGCCTTCGATCTGGGCCGATTCGACCCGGGCCACTTCGCCGGTCAGGGCGATGCGCGCCTTCAGGGCCTCGGCGTCGGACGAGGAGCGGAAGGCGCCGGCCTGGATCAGGTAGCGCACGCCGTCGCCTGCCGGCGCCGGTTCGGTGGCGGGCGGCGCTTCGGCCTCGGCCCGGGCCTGGGCGGCGAGTTCGGCGTCGGGGATCACCACTTCCTTGTCGCGCAGCACGTCGTAGAAGTCGTACTTGGGCTTGCGTGGCTCGGGCGCGTCCTGGGCAACGGGCTCGTCGGTGGCCACCGGCGCCCGGGCCTCGGGGTCGGGCTTCGGCAGCAGCTGGCCAACATCGCCGCCGTTGCGCATCAGCAGCACCATCACGATGACGGCGCCGCCGACCAGGCCGCCGAGCAGCCAGACCCAGCCGGGCGTGCCCTGGCTGCCGTTGCGCTTCGCCTGGTTCTTGGATCGACGGGCCATTACATCTTCTCCGGGGCGGATACGCCGAGCAGGGCCAGGCCGTTGGCGAGCACCTGCTGGGTGGCCCGGGCCAGGCCCAGGCGGGCGTTGCGGAGCTCTTCGTCGGCGACCAGGATCGGCTGGGCGTTGTAAAAGGCGTGGAAGGCCGCGGCCAGCTCACGCAGGTAGTTGGCGACGATTTGCGGCGCGCGGCCAGCGGCAGCGGCTTCCACCACCTCCGGGAAGCGCATCAGCTCGTCGATCAGCACGTCCTCGTGCGGTTCCACCAGGCGCTGGCGCGCGGCTTCGCAGGCGCCACGGTTGTAGGTCAGCTGGCGCTCGGCCAGCTGCGCGAACAGCGAGCAGACGCGGGCGTGCGCGTACTGGATGTAATAAACCGGGTTTTCGTTGCTGCGGCTCTTGGCCAGGTCCAGGTCGAAGTCCAGGTGCTGGTCGTTGCCACGCATGACGTAGAAGAAGCGCGCCGCGTCGGTGCCCACTTCCTCGCGCAGCTCACGCAGCGTGACGAAACTGCCGGCGCGCGTGGACATCTGCACGCGTTCGCCGCCGCGGAACAGGATGGCGAACTGCACCAGCTGCACCTCGATCTTCGACGGGTCCAGGCCCAGGCCCTGCGCCGCGGCCTTGAGGCGCGCGACGTAGCCGTGGTGGTCGGCGCCGAAGATGTAGATCGCGCGCTCGAAGCCGCGCTCGAACTTGCTCAGCAGGTAACCCAGGTCGGAGGCGAAGTAGGTGGTGACGCCGTTCTCGCGGCGCACCACGCGATCCTTGTCGTCGCCGAAGCTGGTGGCGCGGAACCACAGCGCGCCTTCCTGCTCGTACAAATGGCCCTGTTCCTCGAGCGTCCTGATCGCACGGTCGACGTAGCCTTCCGTCATCAGCGAGCGTTCGGAGAAGAAGTTGTCGTGGTTGACGCCGAAACCGGCCAGGTCATCGCGGATGTCGCCCAGGCACCAGGCCAGGCCCGACTCGAACACCTGGCGGTAGCCGGTCTCGCCCAGCAGCTGCTTGGCGCGCGCGATCAGGGCATCGACATGGCTTTCCTTGTCGCCGCCCTGGCCCTCGTCGGGCGGCAGGCCGTCGGTGATCTCGATGGCGCTGTGGCGCAGGCCGTCGCCGGCCTTGGCGCGCAGGCCGCGGGCGATGTCGACGACGTATTCGCCCTTGTAGCCGTTGTCCGGGAAACGCACGTTGACGCCGCCCAGCTCGTGGTAACGCAGCCACACCGACACGGCCAGGATGTCCATCTGCCGGCCGGCGTCGTTGACGTAGTACTCGCGCTGCACCTTGTGGCCGGCGGCATCGAGCAGGCTGGCCACCGAGGCGCCGTAGGCGGCGCCGCGGCCGTGGCCGACGTGCAGCGGGCCGTTCGGATTGGCCGAGACGAACTCGACCGTCACCGACTCGCCGCTGCCTTCGGGCGCGCGGCCGTATTCCTTGCCCAGCTCGAACACCCGGCGGATGGTGCCCAGGCGGCAGCCGCGGGCCAGCGTGAAGTTGATGAAGCCGGGGCCGGCGATGGCGACCTTCTCCACGTGCTGCGAAGCCGGCAGCGCCGCCACCAGCAGGTCGGCCAGCTCGCGCGGCTTCATGCCGGTGGGCTTGGCCAGCAGCATCGCCACGTTGGACGCGTAGTCGCCGTGCTCGCGCGACTTGGTGCGTTCGACCACGAAGGCGGGGGTCGGCAGGTCCTGCGGCAGGCGGCCATGCCGCCTGAGATCAAGCAGGGCCTGCGCCACGAGTTCGCGAAGGTGGTCTTTCACGGCTTTTCGGATTCCACGGGGGTGAACTGGGCATTGTATCGCGCCCGGGGCCGGCTGCCGCCCCGGCTGTCACCGGGCTGTCACCCACGATGGGGACAATGTCCCGGCACGCACAGACAACGTGCACTCTCCAGGATTTCGGACTGGCCCGTGGGCCGGGTGCCGGGGCAAGGGGCTGGCCATGCGCCGGCCCTTTTTTTTTGTTCAGCCGGTTTCGGCCGCGGCCAGTTCGGCGAAGGCGTCCAGCACGGCTTGGCCATTGGCCGGCGGCTCGTGCTCGAAGCGCTGCAGCAGGCCGGCGGAAACCCGCCGCACGCCGGGACCGTTGGCGGCCTTGCCGGGGCCGTAGACCCGCTCGCCTTCACGGCTCGAGAACCGGTGCAGCTCAAAAAAGTAGGCCAGCTGGCCGCGGCTGAGGAAGCCCAGGCAGGTCGGCCCGCTGCCGGCCCGGTCGAGGGCGCGGTCGCAGCGGCGCTCGCGCTCGCGGCACAGGCGCAGGGCGCTGTCGGCGAGGTGGTCGAAGCTTTCGCCGACGTTGGCGGTGTCCAGGTCGGCGGCCAGCCGGCCCAGGCGTTCGCCGCGGCGCGCGGCCGGATCGGCCGTCCAGTCGGGCCGCTCGCCGTCGAGCCACAGGCCCAGGCCGCGCGCCAGCGCGCCGCCTGCCGCGGTCGCCAGTTCGGCGGCCTCCGGATGCGGCAGGGGCCGGGCGTCGAAGGTGCTGCCGGCGATCATCAGTTCCAGGGTGACGAAGATGTCCCGGTCGGCCTCGGGCGTGAAGCCGCAGGCCGCGAGGATGCGGAAGGTCTCGGCGATCGAGGCCGCCTCGTTGCCGCCGACCGGGCCGGGCGGCTGGAAGGATTCGCGCTGGCGCAGGTCGTGGCAGGCGCTGAAGACCAGCAGCGCCAGCCAGTCGGCGGGCGGCAGCGAGCCGTGCCCGAGCACGTCGATGACGTGGCCCAGCCGGCGCTCGGCCACCTCCATGACATGCGCCTCGCAGTGGTAATCGTGCAGGTCGTCGCCCAGATGGCCGTGGCGCAGGCCCAGCCGGGCCAGGCCCAGCACCGCGGCGTCCACGTGGCGGCTGAGCTCGGCCGGATCGAACCCGGCGCCGGCGGCGCGCGCACCCATGGCTTCCAGTCGCGGGACCAGGCTGGCATCGCTTCCGGCCAGCCGCTGCCTGGCCGCGGCCGCATCGGGCAGGGCCGCTTCGACGGCATCGCCGGGGTAAAGATTCGATATCCCGAGGATCACGCCTGCTCCCGAGCGGTTCGCCCTTGCCTGCCGGGAGTATACGTAGCGGCGGGGCGATGCCAGCCAGCGGGCTCAAAGGGCCCCCAGCCGCGCCATCGAGCAGGCGGGCCCGTCGCCGACGATGACCAGCCGCACGCCCGGCATCCGGGCGATCGCG
>CAXAYM010000226.1:0-4433 GCA_963973175.1 uncultured Arenimonas sp. | reverse complement strand
CAAGCCGGTGAAGCTGTGCGCGATCAATCTGTCGGGCCCGACCTTCGAAGATGCCGCCTTCGCCGACTACGTGCTCGATGCGATCGAACGGCACGGCGTCTCGCCGCGCCACCTGTGTTTCGAGATCACCGAAACCGCGGCGGTGAGCAACATGGCGCGGGCAGTCGAATTCATGCAGCGGCTGCGGGCGGCGGGCTGCAAGTTCTCGCTCGACGACTTCGGTTCGGGCATGGCCTCGTTCGGCTACCTCAAGAACCTGCCGGTGGATTACATCAAGATCGACGGCAGTTTCATCCGCAACATCGAGACCGACCCGGTCAGCTATTCGATCGTGCGCGCGGTCACCGACATCGGCCACCAGCTCGGCCTGCAGGTGATCGGCGAATGGGTGGCGGACGAACGGGCGCGCGATCTGCTGCGGGGCCTGAGCGTGGATTACGCGCAAGGATTTGCGGTGCACAAGCCCGAACCGGCCTTGTGTTTCCGGGATCCGCCGCGCTCCTGAGCGTCGGCTTCAGCCGGCTGGCGCCGCGCTGCAGCCGGCGCCCAGGTCCAGCGGGGCCCCCAGAGGAACCGGATCGCGGGCGAGGGTGATCCGGGCCTTCATCGCCGCCGTCACCAGCATTTCGTTCTCGTCGGTCACCATCAGCGCACAGCCCAGCCCGAGACGCCGGGCAAGCCCGGCGAAACCGGAAGGCCCGGCGACGAACAGCGCCGACGCCGCGACGTCGGCGAGCACGGGATCGGGGTGCAGCACCACGACGCTGGCGGCGCCCCGGGCCGGCTGGCCGGTCCGCGGGTCGAGGATATGGGCCTGCCGGGCACCGGCGGCGGAATAGCGGAACTTGTTGTAGTTGCCGGAACTGAACAGCGATTCCCGGTCCGCCAGCTCCACCGTCCCAAGCACGCCGCCGAAGGGATCGCGCAGCGCGACGCGCCAGGGCGGGGAGCCTTCGGCCACCAGGGCCATCACGTCGCCACCGAGGTTCACCAGGGCGTCGTGCACCTGGTGCCTGGCCAGCGTCGCGGCCACCTCCCGGGCAGCCACGCCTTCGGCCATTGCGGCAAAGTCGAGCTGGGTGCGCGGATTGTCGGCACGCAGCCGCGTACCGTCGATGTGCACGCCGGTGATGCGCGGCCGGTGCTCGAGCCAGCGCGCCAGGGTGTCGTCGGCCGGCGTCGGCGTGAGGATGGGGAAGCTGGAGGTGTGGAAGCCCCAGGCTTCCACCAGGCCGCCGATCGCAGGATCGAACAGACCCCCGGTGGCCTCGGAAAGCGGCTGCGCCAGCCGCACCAGTTCGATGACGGACGCCGGGGCCTCGACCGATTCACCGGCGGCGAAGGCCTGGTTGATCCGGGTGACGTCCGACGGTTCCCAGGCGTGCCACTCCCGGTGGCGCTGGTTGAGGTCGGCGGAGAGTTCGGCCAGCGCGGCCTGGGCGGCGTCGGGGTCGGCACCGCGAAGGCGGATTTCCGCGGTCGAGCCGAACACCAGCAGCTGTTCCACGCGCTCGGGCGCTGGCCGGCAGGCGGCCAGCACCAGGCTGGCGACCAGCAGCGCAAGCCAGACCCGGGCGTCAGACGTACTGGCTGCCCGGCGCATCCACCCACCCGCGGATGAAGGCCACGTCTTCGGGCGCCATGTCGATGAAGCGGAAGCCGGTCCAGACCTGGCCGGGGGCGGCGGCTTCATCGGACCACAGCTCGTGCGCGCCGAGTTCGACAGCGCGGGCGTTGCCGGCGTCATCGGTGAGCGTGAAACGCAGCTGGTAGAGGGCGTCGCTGGTGAGAGGCTCGCCCAGGATCAGCAGCATGCCGGTCTCGGAGAGATTGCTGAGCTTGCCGATGGTATGCCCGGTCATCGTGTCGGTGACGTTGACGTCGAAGCCGACCTTGCGGCGCTTGGCGCGGCGGTATTCGGTATTCATCGCGCGGGGGCCTCCGTCCCGGGTTTGGCCTGGCCGGCGAAGGAGCGCAGTGCGTTCATCACCGTGCCCCAGGCGCGGTCGATGAGGGTGCCCTTTTCTTCTTCGACCACCTTCACCTGCCCCTGGGCCATGGCCTTGGCCAGGCCTTCGAGGGTGTGCTCGCCGACCTTCTGACCGCGATGGTTCACGAAAAGCACGTGGCCGGTGACGGTGGAGAACCAGGACAGGCGCCGGCGCACCTTCTCGCCCTGCTGGTTGAGCGTGAACTCGAACCAGGTGCCGAAGGGCAGGTGCTTGATCTGGTCCAGTCGTGCCTGTTCGTCGGGCGACAGCACGACCTTCTTCTTCTTCTTCGATTCCTGCAGGTCCTCGCCCAGGCGGGCGCGGGCCTTGAGGCGCATGGTGAGTTCGGTGCGGCTGGCTGCGGAATCGTCATCGGCGGCGGCGCCGCCCTGGGGATCGACCAGGCGCTGCGCAATCGCCGCGGCTTCTTCGTCGTGGTAACCCACCTGGGTGAGCGCGCCCTGGATGTCCTGCTGCAGGGCGGCCGCTTCGCCGCTGGGAATGCCGGCGGCGCCGGGCCCGGCCTTGGCGACGCCGACCAGGCGTTCGGCGATCTCCAGCTGCTGGCGCCAGGCGTCGGAATCCTCGCCCTGGCGCAGGGCGGTGAGCGCCATGACGTCGGTCCAGGCCTGGCTGAGCAGGGTGTGGGTGAAACGCGGCAGGTTCTGCTTTTTGAGCATGGCCTCGACCACGGTCGCCGCACGGTCCCGGGCCAGGGCCAGGCGCTCCTTGCCGCGGGCGGCCTCGACGTGGCGCTTCTCGGCCACTTCGGCCTTGCGCGACACCGTCTGCAGGTGCGAGCTGAGGTCTTCGAGCAGGTTGCTGAAAACGCCCAGGTCGCCGTCGAATTCACGCACGGTGCGGTCGACCACCGACTGCATCTTGCCCACCAGCTGCTGGTCGGCGTCGTCTTCGCCCAGCCAGTAGGCGCCGGTTTCGGCGATGGCGTTGAGCATCTGCCGCGCCGGGTGCTGCTGGCGGGTGAAGAAACCCTTGTCCTGCAGTGCAACGCGCAGCAGCGGCACCTGCAGCTTGGCCAGCAGGTTCGAGGCCGGGCTGTTGGGCCGCACGTCCTTCATCAGGTGGTCGAAGAGCATGCCGACCAGGTCGATGGCGTCGCTGTCCTCCTCCGGCAGGGCCGGTGGCTTGCCGTCGGGGGTGGCGTTGCGAAGCTGGGCAAGCAGGTCCTGCTTGAGGTGGTTGATGGTGCGCACGGCCGGCTTGCCGTTGACCATCACCGGGGCGGGTGGCTTCTTCTGCAGCAGACCCAGGGCCTCGTGCACCAGGGCCGGCTCCACGAGCACGGCATTGCCGTTGGCCGGGCGGGCCGCGCCACCCGATCCACCGCCGACCAGTTTGCCCAGCAGCTGGCGGCGACCGGCCAGCAGGTGGCGCATCTGCTGGAAGCTGTCGTCGCCGGCCGGGCCCGGTTCGCCACCCCCGCTTCCGGGGCCGCTGCCGGCACCGGAAGCCGCTGTCGCGGCGGGCGCGGCTTCGTCCCCCGGGGCCGTCCTGGCCTTGGCCGGACCGGTGGTGGTGGCCGAGGGGCGCGCCCGCACCGGTACGTAGTGCAGGTTGGGAAGCACCCCGTTGCGCGAGAGGTAGGTGTTGATCGATTCGATGAAGCTGCCGTAGAGCGGCGAGAGATGTCGTTCGAACGTGCGGTACAGCAGCGCGCGGTGTTCGGCGCCCAGCTCCAGGCATTCGGCGGACTGGCGCAGCATGCGGCAAAGGGCGTGCGGGCCCACCGGGAGCGTTTCCGCATCGAAGGCGGGTTTGCCCGCCAGCACGCCGAAGCGCTGGCCAAGCAGGTAAAGCGGCAGGCTGTTGCGGACCTCGATGCGACCGGAAACTTCCGTCAGGACCGTCGCCTCGTCCATCTCGAGGTTGTCGACCAGGGCGAGCTCGTCGCGATTGAAGCGAAAGCCGCCGATCAACGCCTTGGGGCCCACCGGGTCGCGCACGCAGGCGAGCTCCGCCTCGAGCGCGATCAGGAAACGCGGCACCAGGTCGGGGCGGGTGCGCTTGACCAGGCGCTGGGCTTCGAGCCAGCGGGTCTGGACGATGTTGCTGCGCGCCTGTTCGGCGTACTTGAACAGCTGCTGCTCGAATTCATTGAGCATGCCGACGAGCGTGCGTTCGATCTCGTCGGACGCATACTCCAGGATGCCGCCAAGCAGTCCCCGGACCCGTTCTGGCAGTGGCCGCGACGCCAGCGTCGGTGCAGACGCGTGCGGAGGTGGTGCGGATGCGGGCATCCGTCTCTCCGATTGATTCCCCAGCGCGATTCTAGGCACACCCGGGCGCCCGCGCCTAGGGCCGGCCACCCGCGACGTCGGCGCCGCGGGTGGCCGGTAAAACTAGGGTTTTCCGTTCCAGACCAGTCCCAGCACGCCGCTGCGGCCGGGCGTGTTGTAACCCTGGACGAGGGTGTAGTCGCGG
>CAXAYM010000225.1:0-4451 GCA_963973175.1 uncultured Arenimonas sp. | reverse complement strand
GGGTCGCCGCCGCCACGCTCTCCGGGCCGTCCCGTCGCCCGGACCCGCAGGCGCCGGCAGGGCGCGCTGCTAGAATCGAGGCCCGCGAAAACGCCCGGTTCCCCTCCATGACGGCAAACGCCAACGTGCTCGAACTCATCGGCAATACGCCGATGGTCAAGGCCCAGCACCTCGATACCGGGGTCTGCGAGCTCTACCTCAAGCTGGAATGCATGAATCCCGGCGGCTCCATCAAGGACCGCATCGGCCTGAAGATGATCGAGGCCGCCGAGGCCCGGGGTGATCTCAAGCCCGGCGCGCTGATCGTCGAAGGCACCGCCGGCAACACCGGCATCGGCCTGGCCCTGGTGGCCCAGCAGAAGGGCTACAAACTGCTGCTGGTCGTGCCCGACAAGATGAGCCGCGAGAAGATCTTCAACCTGCGCGCGATGGGCGCCGAGGTCGTGCTGACGCGTTCGGACGTCGCCAAGGGCCACCCCGACTACTACCAGGACATGGCTGCGCGCATCGCCAGCGAAACGCCGGGGGCGTATTTCATCAACCAGTTCGGCAACCCCGACAACCCGGCGGCGCACGAACAGGGCACCGGCCCGGAGATCTGGGCGCAGATGGACAGCGACATGGACGCCATCGTCTTCGGCTGCGGCAGCTCGGGCACCATGACCGGCCTGTCGCGCTACTTCGCCAAGGCCGCGCCGCACGTGGAACTGGTGCTGGCCGATCCGGTCGGCTCCATCCTCACGCAGTACATCAACGAGGGCGTGCTGAGCACCAAGTCCGGCAGCTGGATGGTCGAGGGCATCGGCGAAGATTTCCTGCCCGACATCTCCGACTTCAGCCGCGTCAAGAAGGCCTATGCCATTTCCGACAAGGAGAGTTTCCTGGCCGGGCGCGAACTGCTGGTCAAGGAAGGCGTGCTGGGCGGCAGCTCCAGCGGCACCCTGCTGGCGGCGGCGCTGAAGTACTGCCAGGAACAGACCGAACCCAGGAAGGTGGTCGTGTTCGTCTGCGACACCGGCAACAAGTACCTGTCGAAGATGTACAACGACTACTGGATGCTCGACAACGGTTTCCTCGAGCGCGAGGTGCACAACGACCTGCGCGACCTGATCCTGCGCCCGTATGCCCAGCGCGATACCGTGGTGGTCGGCCCCAACGACACCCTGCACGTGGCCTACCAGCGCATGAAGATGTACGACGTCTCCCAGCTGCCGGTGATGGAGGGCGAGAAGATCGTCGGCATCGTCGACGAGTCGGACGTGCTGATGCATGTCTACGGCAAGGAAGAACGCTTCAAGGACAGCGTCGCCAGCGCGATGGTCACCCAGCTCACCCTGCTGCAGGTCACCGAGCCGATGGAGTCGCTGTTGCCGGTGTTCGACCAAGGCCAGGTGGCCATCGTCGTCGACGGCGAGCGCTTCCTGGGCCTGATCACCCGCATCGACCTGCTCAACTACCTGCGCCGCCGGGTGCAGTAAATCCAAGGACTTTCCATGCCCCACGCCCCGACCCATCGCCCCGGCACGCTCGCCATCCATGCCGGCCAGTCGCCCGATCCCTCCACGGGCGCGGTGATGACGCCGATCTACGCCACCTCGACCTACGTGCAGGAAAGCCCGGGCGTGCACCAGGGTTTCGAGTATTCGCGCAGCCACAACCCGACGCGCTTCGCCTATGAACGCTGCGTCGCGGCGCTCGAGGGCGGCAGTCGCGGCTTTGCCTTCGCCTCGGGCCTGGCGGCGACCTCGACGATCCTGGAGCTGCTCGACAGCGGCAGCCACGTGCTGTGCATGGACGACGTCTACGGCGGCACCTACCGCCTGTTCGAAGGCGTGCGCCGGCGCAGCGCCGGGCTGGACTTCAGCTGGGTGGACCTGAACGACGAAGCCGCCTTCGAGGCGGGCATCAAGCCCAACACGAAGATGGTCTGGATCGAGACCCCGACCAACCCGACGCTCAAGCTGGTGGACATCGAAGCCATCGCCAGCAAGGCGCGCGCGCGCGGCCTGATCGTCGTGGTCGACAACACCTTCTGCTCGCCGATGCTGCAGCAGCCGCTGGCCCTGGGCGCGCACATCGTCATGCACTCGGCCACCAAGTACCTCAATGGCCACTCCGACATCGTCGGCGGCATGGCCGTGGTCGGCGACGACAGCGCGCTGGCCGAGAAGATGGCCTACCTGCAGAACGCCATCGGCGGCGTGCAGGGACCGTTCGACAGTTTCCTGGCGCTGCGCGGCCTCAAGACCCTGCACCTGCGCATGAAGGCGCACTGCGAAAACGCGCAGGCCATCGCCGAATACCTTGAAAAGCATCCGAAGGTCGAACGCGTCGCCTACCCGGGCCTGACGTCGCATCCGCAGCACGCCCTGGCCGCGCGCCAGATGAAGGGCGCGGGTGGCATGGTCAGTGTCTGGCTCAAGGGGGGCTTCGAGGCCGCCAAGGATTTCATGGGCAAGCTCGAACTGTTTGCCTGCGCCGAATCCCTGGGCGGCGTCGAAAGCCTGGCCAACCACCCGGCGGTGATGACGCATGCCTCGGTGCCGGCGGAACGCCGCGCCGCGCTGGGCGTGACCGACAACCTGGTGCGCCTGAGCGTGGGCGTCGAGGACGTCGCCGACCTGCTGGCCGAACTCGAGGCGGCGCTGGCCTGAATGGCCCGCCGCGCGCTCCCGGACCCCCAGGCATGAGCGCCACGCCGCGTGCCCTGATCGTGCTGGGCATGCACCGTGCCGGCACCTCGGCGCTGGCCGGTGCGCTCGATGCGCTGGGCGTGCCGCTCGGGCGGCAGATGGTCCCTGCCCAGGCCGACAATCCCGGCGGCTACTGGGAAAACGCCGAGGGCGTCCAGATCCACGAACGGCTGCTGCTGGCGCTGGGCCGGGGCTGGGACGACCTGCGTCCGCTGCCCGAGGGCTGGCTCGACACCGAGGCCGGCCTGGCCGCCGCCGCCGCGCTGGAAGCCTGGCTGCAGCGGGATTTCGGCGGACAGCCGCTCTGGGCCTTCAAGGACCCGCGCACCTGCCGGCTGCTGCCGCTATGGCAGCGCGTGCTCGGGCGGCTCGGCATCGAGCCCGCCTACCTGTTCAGCCTGCGCGGTCCCGAAGAGGTGGCGCGCTCGCTGCAGGCCCGCGACGGCCAATCGCTGCACCAGGCCCGGCTGCTCTGGGCCCAGCATCTGGTGATGGCCGAAGCCGCCACGCGCGGCAGCGCGCGCACGGCGGTGGCCTATCCCGACCTGCTGGCCGACCCGGTGGCCACGCTCGAGGGCGTGGCGACCGCGCTGGACCTGGCCTGGCCGGTTCCGCCCCGCGACAATGCCGTGCTCGACGGGCGTCTCGACGCCGGCCAGCGCCACCATCGGGAAACTCCTGTACCCGCGGGCGAGCTGGCGAACTGGGTGGCCCAGGTGCACGCGGCCAGCCTCGGCCTGGGGCCGGGCGGCGACGACGGGCGGGCGCTGGCCATCCTGGGCGAGGGCCTGGCCGAACGCGTGCAGCCGCTGCTGGTGCTGGCCGGTGGCAGCTTCGAAACCTTGAACCGCTGCCGGCGCACGCTGTCCGGCCTGGGCGAACGCCTGGCGGCCGCCGAGGCCGGGCTGGAAGAAGCCCGCCGGCTTTCGCTTGAACGGCTGGAGCTGGTCTCGGCCCGCGATGCCAGGCTCGACGAGGTGCAGGCGGCGCTGGCCGAGGCCAGCGACCTCAGCATCGAGCGCATGCACGCCGTGATCGAGCGGGACCAGCGCCTGGAGCAGGTCCACGAGGCACTGGACGCCACGAAGGCGCTGGCCAACGAACGCCTGGCGGCGCTGGCCGCCCGCGACGAGGCGCTGGCGGACCTGGAAGCCCGGCGCCAGGCCCAGACCGCTGAACTGCAGGCCCGGATCGACGGCATGGAGGCCTCCTGGTCCTGGCGCCTGACCCGGCCGCTCAGGGCCCTGCGCGCGCGGCTGCGGCGGTCCGGACCGGTCCCGAAGTGAGCCTGCGCCACGCCTTTGATTCGCTGGTCGTTCGCGAGGACCGGCTGTTTGGCTGGGGCTGGCTGCTGGACCCGGCCTCTCCGGTCCGCCGCCTGCGGCTGGTGATCGAGCACGCCGACGGCTCGGTCACCGAAGTGCAATGCCAGCCTGCCGGCCATCGCCCCGACCTGGCCGAGGTGTACCCGACCGTCGCCCATGCCGCTGGTTCCGGTTTCCTGATGCAGGCGCGGCTGCGCGGTCCGGTGGCCGGTGCGCAGGCGCGCTGGGAGGTCGAGCTCGAGGACGGGCGCCAGGTGAGCGAGGCCATCCCCGGCTTCCCGGGCGGCCAGGTTTCCGGGCGGGGCGCGGTATCTCCCTGGCGCGGGCGCTGGCTGGTGGCCCGGCAGCTGCTGTCGCAGGGACGCCCCGGCCCGCTGCTGCGGCGCGCCACCGCGATGCTCGGCCGCCGGCTGGCCGGCTGGCGCCGCCGCGC
>CAXAYM010000224.1:0-4451 GCA_963973175.1 uncultured Arenimonas sp. | reverse complement strand
GGGCAGGCCGGTGTCGCCTTCGCGGGCCGGGATCAGGAACGCCTCGATCAGGGCCTCCATGTCGCGGCCCGCGCCCTGGATGCGGCCCAGGGCCTTGCGCGCCATCGGCGACAGGCTGTCGTCGCCGGCCATCATGTCGCCGGCCACGCGGATGACGGTCAGCGGCGTGCGCAGCTCATGCGAGGCGTCGCGGGTGAAGTCGCGCTCGCGCTGCACGAAGTTTTCGATGCGGCTGGCGAACTCGTGCAGCGACTGCGCCAGCACCAGGGTTTCGCCTTCGACGTCGGTGGGCAGGTTTTCCGGGCTGAGCAGGGCTGGTTCGGGTTGCTTGGGATCCCAGCGCTGGACCTGCGAGGCCAGCCAGATCACCGGCGACACCGCACGCCGTGAGGCGCGGTAGGTGGTCCAGGCGATCACGTAGATCACCACCAGCACGATCGCCAGCGGCGCCATCCCGAACCAGAAGGCCAGGCTGTCGACCTGTTCCTGCTTGAAAAGCAGGTAGAGGCGGTGGCCGTTGCGGTCCTGGTCCACCAGCACCAGCGAGCCGCCCTCCGCGCGCGGCATTGCGTGGAAGCCCACGGGAAGGTCGCGGATGCTGGCCGGGACGCGGTCGGGCGCGGCGCCGGCCGGCAGCAGGTAGCCGGTCATGTTGTAGGTGTCGGGCACTTCGGCGCCCGGGTTGGCCTGCATGCGCTGCCAGTAGTGGGCCGCTTCCTCCTGCAGTGCCTGCTGGATCAGCACGTGCTTGAGCACGGCCGAGGCGCCATAGACGCCCAGCACCGCGGCGAAGCTGATCGCCGCGGCCTGCAGGATGAAGGCGGTCCAGATCTTGCGCCGCAGTCCCTTGCGATGCGGCATGCGATCAGCCTGCCGGGGGCGCATCGAGGTCGGCGATGCGGTAGCCCGCGGTCTGCACGGTGTGCAGCAGCGGACGGTCGAACGGCCGGTCGATGGCCTTGCGCAGGTTGTACAGGTGGCTGCGCAGGGTGTCCGAATCGGGCAGGCCGTCGCCCCAGATTTCGCGCTCGATGTCGCGGCGGGTCACGACGCGCGGCGATTCGCGCATCAGGATGGTCAGCAGGCGCAGGCCGATCGGCGAGAGCTGGATCTCCTGGCCGGCGCGGGTGACGCGCAGGCTGGCGGTGTCGAGCACCAGGTCGGCCACCTTCAGCACCTCGGCGCTGACCTGGCGGCGGTCGCGGCGGATCAGGGCGCGCACGCGGGCCTCGAGCTCCTGGATGGCGAAGGGCTTGACCAGGTAGTCGTCGGCGCCGGCCTCCAGGCCCACGACCTTGTCGTTGAGGGTGTCGCGGGCGGTCAGCATCAGCACCGGCGTCGACTTCTTGGCCTCGTTGCGCAGGCGGCGGCAGACTTCCAGGCCGTCCATGCGCGGCAGCATCAGGTCGAGCACGATCACGTCGTAGCTGTTGTCGGCGGCCAGGCGGAAGCCGTCCTGGCCATCGGTGGCGTAGTCCACGCCGAATCCCTTGGACTCCAGGTATTCGCCGACCATCTCGGACAGGTTTCGGTTGTCTTCGACCACCAGGATCAGGCCGGCCGGGTCATCACGTCGCATGGGAATCTCCTTCAGGGATGTGAAGAGGGTGTCTTCAGCTTTGTGAAGATTAAACCCGTACTCCGGTGATTCGGGCGTGAAGCCGCCGGCAAGGCGGCGTCAAGACCCCACTTTTTCCTCGGCCTTGGCCCGGTTCCAGTAGCCGTCCTGGGCCTCCAGCGGCAGCGACGACAGCGACACGCCCTCTTCCGCCGCCAGCTGCTCCATGCGCCGGAAACGACGCTCGAATTTGGCGTTGGCGCGGCGCAGCGCGGCGCCGAAATCGACCTTGCCGTGGCGGGTGAGGTTGGCGACCACGAACAGCACGTCGCCCAGCTCGTCTTCGAGCCGGTCGCGGGCACCTTGCTCGCCGGCGGCAAGGGCGTCGAACTCCACCCGCACCTCTTCGATTTCTTCGTGCAGCTTGGCGATGACGGGCGCGGGGCCCGGCCAGTCGAAGCCCAGGGTCGCGGCGCGCTTTTGCAACTTCACGGCCCGCTGCCATTCCGGCAGGCCGCGGGCGATGCCGGCCAGCACGCTGGTGTCCTCCGCGCCGCTGGCCTCGCGCTCGCGGCGCTTGAGCTCCTCCCAGTTGGCCAGCTGCGCTTCGGCGTCGGCCTGGCAGGCGGCGTCGCCGAACACGTGCGGGTGCCGGCGGATCATCTTGTCGTTGATCGCCGCGGCAACGTCGGCGAAGGCGAAATGCCCGGCTTCCTCGGCCATGCGCGCGTGGAAGACCACCTGCAGCAGCAGGTCGCCGAGCTCGTCCTTGAGGTCGGCCATGTCGCCGCGCTGGATGGCGTCGGCGACTTCGTAGGCTTCCTCGATGGTGTACGGGGCGATCGACGCAAAGTCCTGCTTCACGTCCCAGGGGCAGCCGCGCGCGGGGTCGCGCAGGCGGGCCATGATCGCCAGCAACTCGTCGATCTCAGCCATCGGCGCCGTCATCAAGCCATTCACGCCAGGGCAAGGAGGTATCGCCGAGCGCGATGAAGTGCGGGTTGAGGATGTTTTCCTTGCGGTTGTAGTCCAGCGGCGTGCCGTCCAGGCGCAGCACGGCGCCCCCGGCGGCTTCGAGCACGCACTGGGCGGCGGCCGTGTCCCATTCGCTGGTGGGGCCGAAGCGCGGATAGACGTCGATGCTGCCTTCGGCGATGCGGCAGAACTTGAGCGACGAGCCCAGGCCGTGGCGCTCGGTGTCGCCCATGCGGGCCAGCGCGGCGGCGGTGCGCTCGTCCAGGTGCGAGCGGCTGGCGGCGACGCGCAGCGGCGAGGTGGCCGGACGCCGGGTCTGGAGCGGGAGGTCCTGGCCCCGGTCACGCAGGAAGGCGCCGGCGCCGGCTTCGGCGTGCAGCAGATAGTCGGTGACCGGCGCGAACACCACGCCCAGCACCGGCCGGCCATCCTCGATGAGCGCGATGTTGACGGTGAACTCGCCGTTCTTCTTGACGAATTCGCGGGTGCCGTCGAGCGGATCCACCAGCCAGTGCCGCTGCCAGGTGCGGCGCACGTCCCAGGGAATATCGGCGTCTTCTTCGCTCAGCACCGGGATGTCCGGCGCGAGCCGGCGCAGGCCGTCGACGATGATCCGGTGCGAGGCCAGGTCGGCCTGGGTCAGCGGTGACTCGTCGTCCTTGGTCTCGACGCTGAAGTCACGCGCATACACGGACAGGATGGCGTCGCCGGCCTCCCGGGCCAGGCCGATGCAGGCCTCACGCAATGGATTCACCCTCGCTCCTTCAACAGTTCGCGCACGATGAACAGGGCGGCCAGGGAGCGGCCCTCCGAACAGTCCTCGCGCAGCATCAGGTCGCCGAGCCGGTCGAATTTCCAGGGCACGACTTCCAGTTCCTCGGGCTCGTCCCCGGGCAGGCGCTCGGGGTAGAGGTCTTCGGCCAGCACCAGGTGGATCTGGTGGCTCATGTAGGTCGGGGCCAGCGTGATCGAACGGACCCGGGTGAGCTTGCGGGCGCCCATGCCCACTTCTTCCTTGAGCTCGCGGTTGGCGGCGTCCTCGACCGTTTCACCGGCGTCCATGCGGCCCTTGGGCAGGCCCAGTTCGTAGCGGTGGGTGCCGGCGGCATATTCCCGGATCAGCAGCACGGTCCCGGGTTCGGGCACGGCGGCGATGATCACCGAACCGTGGCCCCCGCTGACCAGGCGCTCGTAGCGCCGGCGTTCGCCGTTGCTGAACTCCAGGTGCAGGATCTCGCGCCGGCCGCTTTCCAGCGATTGTTCTTCCCGGGCATGGATGGTCGGCAGCGGACGCATCGGGCGATTCTAGCCGCTGCCGCCGCCGGCGTCCCGGCGCGGTGGCCGCGGTTGGACAGCGGGGGCCGGGCACCGGATCATCCGCGCATGGACAAGCAAGCTCAAATCCACGCCCTGGACGAGGCGGCCTGGCGCGAACGCGACCTGACGACGGTCTGGCACCCCTGCACCCAGATGAAGGAACACCCGGGCACCCTGCCCCTGGTGCCGGTACGGCGCGGCCGCGGTGCCTGGCTCGAAGGTGTCGACGGCAAGCGTTACCTCGACGCCGTCAGCAGCTGGTGGACCAATCTCTTCGGTCACGGCGAGGCACGCATCGCCGACGCCATCGGCCGGCAGGCGCACGAGCTTGAACACGTCATCTACGCGGGATTCTCCCATGCGCCGGGCCTGGCCCTGGCCGAGTCGCTGCTTGAACGGGCCCCGCCCGGCCTGGCCCGCGTGTTCTACGCCGACAACGGCTCGGCGGCGATCGAGGTGGCGCTGAAGATGAGCTTCCACAGCCACCTCAACCGCGGCGACGGCCAGCGCACCCGCTTCATCGCGCTGGGCAATGGCTACCACGGTGAAACCATCGGCGCGCTGTCGATGGGCGACATCCCACTTTACCGGCGGGTGTATG